>JAQXUJ010000129.1 GCA_029219925.1 Clostridiales bacterium
TATATGGTCTTTGCCGGTCTTATGTTTGCCGCCCTGTCGCTGATTACCTTTCCCCTTATTGTTGATATCCCTGCGGTACAGATACTGTGCTTTGCAGTTTTGGGCTTCGGATTTTCAATGCTTCGGGGCCCTATTGTCAAAATGGTTTCAGAAAACACAAAACCGCATCATGCGAGGATGTGCTGTGTAATGCTGTCGGTATCATGCTATGCAGGACCGCTCATTGCCGGACTGTTTGCTCTTTTTTTCAGGTGGAGAAGTATTTTTGTTATTTCGGGCATAATTTCGTTTTTAATGGCGCTGCTCAGTCTCATTTCTTTTTCTATGCTGGAGAAGAAAGGCATCATCGCACCAATAAAGTCTAATGCTAAGGAGCAGCCGCAAGGCGGAATACTGGCGGTATTCAGGCTTAAGAATTTTATGGTATATATGTTTATCGGTATGATTATTGAGATTTCCGGTACTGCAATTTCATTTTGGCTTCCAACGTACATGAGCGAGTATCTCGGGTTTCCGTCCAATGTTTCGGGCATTATTTATTCGGTAATCTCGCTGATAAAATCAATTGGACCTTTTATCTGCCTGCTTATTTTCAAAGCATTTCGAGAAAACGAAATGCGTATGATATGCGTGATGTTCCTGTTGTCTGCAATATTTTTTGTAGGGATGAGTTTTATAACAAATGTGTGGATAAATTTATTTTTGCTGCTTTTGGCGCTTTTTACAACCTGCTGTGCTTCGGGAGTTATGTGGAGCATCTATATTCCCAGCCTTGCAAAAAGCGGCAAGGTTTCAAGCGCAAACGGCATATTGGATTGTTCCGGATATGCTGCGGCGGCATTGGCAACTACCGGCTTTGCGTATGTAATGGAGGTCTCCGGCTGGACCGGAACGATTTTGCTGTGGGCGGGCATTGTCCTTGTCGGCGCGTTGCTCACCGTCTTTGGGAAAAAGAGTGAAGCTGTCGGATAAAAAATTGATATGTGAAAAAACTGCCGCTATATATGGGAGTCATAAGCGATAAGTGCGGCAAATCGGCTGTAGATTTAATTAAAAAAATCTCTCGGATTTTTGTGTGTTAGCAACACCAATGTCCGGGAGATTTTCTGTTTATATACCGAGCCGAGTTTCAATTCTCTTAAGCGCCTCTTGGGTTCTTTCATTATTGCCGAAACCCGAAAGTCGGAAATAGCCTTCACCGTTTGAGCCGAAGCCTTCGCCGGGTGTGCCGATTATATTACATTTGTCAAGCATAAGGTCGAAGAAATCCCAGCTTTTCATATTTCCGGGACATTTCAGCCAGACATACGGACTGTTTTTTCCGCCATAGAATTCAAGCCCCAGTTTTGAAAATGTATTCATCATATTTTCGGTATTCCTGCGGTAATATTTAATGTTCTCGAGAATTTGATCGTAACCCTCATCGGAGAACACTGCGGCAGCTGCGCGCTGAACCACATATGATACGCCGTTGAACTTTGTGGACTGACGGCGTTTCCATAGGTCAAGAAGCCTGACTCCGTCTGCCTCAAGCTCAGACGGAACAACGGTATAGCCGCATCTTACACCGGTGAATCCTGCTGTTTTAGAAAATGAACAGAACTCAATTGCGCATTTCCTTGCGCCGTCAACCTCAAAAATACTTCTCGGACAGGATTTATCGGTTATAAATATTTCATATGCGGCGTCGTATAATATTACCGCGTTATTGGCAATGGCAAAATCTACCCAGATTTTAAGCTGCTCCCGCGTATAGGCGGCACCGGTGGGATTGTTGGGAGAACATATATATATTATGTCGCCGCAGTCATTATCCGAGGGGAGGGGAAGAAAGTCATTTTCTGCCGATGCCGAAATATATTTTATTTTTCGCCCTGCCATTATATTGGTGTCGCAGTAAACGGGATAAACCGGGTCCGGAATCAGCACGGTATTGTCGCTGTCGAAAATATCCAGGATATTGGAAACATCCTCCTTTGCCCCGCAGGTCACCACAATTTCTGACGGATTTACGTCAACACCGATATGGTCTTTATAATGCTTTTGTATAGCGTTAATGAGGAAATCCTCACCGTAGCTTTCCGGATAACCGTGAAAAGATTCGGAATGTCCCATTTCTTCGGCGGCTTTTTTCATTTCCGCTACCGCTGCCGGGCAGAGGGGTAGTGTAACATCGCCTATTCCCATACGGATAATATCCGCATCGGGATGCGCTTTTTTATAATCCTCAGTTTTTGCAGCAATCGTTTTAAAAAGATAGGATTGCTTTAAATCAAGATAATGTCTGTTTATTTTCATGAATCCGCCTCCTGTTATATCTCAACTCTGCCGTAATATGCAGTAACCGTTTCACCGGTCATTATTATGCTGTTTTCGCCATAGCGGACGGTAAGCTCGCCGCCCTTCAGCTTTACCGTGACGTCGGTATTTTTGCTGCACAGCTTGTTCATGCATGCCGCCGCAACCGTGGCGCATGCGCCGGTACCGCAGGCATAGGTTTCGCCGCTGCCGCGCTCCCAAACACGCATTTCAAAAAGACTGTCGTTTATCTTTTTTACAAATTCCACATTGACTTTTTCCGGGAAAAGAGTATCATTCTCAATTTTCGGACCGATTTTTTCTATTTCAAAATTCCACAAGTCAAAATCATCGGGAACAAAAATAACGCAATGGGGATTACCCATGCTGACGCAGGTGATGTATCTAAGTTCACCGCCTACATACATTTCACGGCCGATAACCGGTTCATCCGATGCAACCGGTATTTGAGAAGGGGAGAATACCGGAGCACCCATATCTACCGACGCTCCGGTAACCTTTTCACCGGTGATTAAAAGCTGAACGGTTTTTATGCCCGATAGAGTTTCGATTCGGAGAGGATTTTTTTTACAGATGCCGTTGTCATAAACAAACTTTGCAACGCACCGGACTCCGTTTCCGCACATTTTTCCTTCCGAGCCGTCGGCATTGTACATTTTCATTTTTGCGTCGGCTGTTTCGGAAGGACATATCATGATTAATCCGTCCGAACCAACTGAAAAGTGACGTTTTGACAGACTTACCGCCGTTTCACGAGGGTTTTCTATTTTTTCTTTGAATCCGTCTACGTAAATGTAATCATTGCCGCAGCCGTGCATTTTTGTGAAATTTAAAATCATATTATCAAAAACCTTTCATTAAATTCCGCTGGCGCCGTAGTTTGAAAGAACTCTCGCAGACGGATCGTTTACGTCGCAGCCCTCCCATTCCTTGTTTGGCATCCAGAAATCAACAACCATGTCACTCTGACCCGGATAGTATTTTTCAAATATTTCCCGGTAAAGGAGTGATTCTTTTGTAAAGGGTGCGGCATGGGTGTATTTCTTCCGCTTTTCTTCGTATTCGCTGTCGGTGTAGAATTTTTCCGCATAGTCCTTTAAATACCACACCATGGAGTGACCCACGGCGTCGGAGAACGCCGCTTTTTCTCGGTACAATATATCATGGGGAAGATAATCGCCCTCGAAAGCATGACGCAGAAGATATTTGCCCTTGCCGTAGGTGTTCAGCTTCTTTTCCGGGTCTATTGCCATAACGTATTCCACAAAATCCAGGTCACCGAAGGGGACGCGCGCCTCAAGAGCGTTTACCGAAATACAGCGGTCGGCACGGAGAACGTCGTACATATGAAGCTCGCGTACACGTTTTTCCGATTCTGCCTGAAATGCGGCAGCAGACGGTGCAAAATCGGTATATTTGTATCCAAAAAGCTCATCGGAAATTTCACCGGTTAAAAGCACGCGTATATCGGTATTTTCGTGAATATATTTACACAGGAGATACATGCCCATGCTTGCTCTGATTGTGGTTATATCGTAGGTACCCAGAAGCTTTATAACGTCGTCCAGGGAGGAAAGCACATCGTCCTTTGTGATAATGACCTCGGTGTGGTCGCTTCCTATATATTCAGCCACCTGTTTTGCGTATTTAAGGTCGATAGCGTCCTCACTCATTCCTATTGCGAAGGTTCTTATGGGCTTGTCGCTTTCTCTTGCGGCTATGGCGCAGACAAGAGAGGAATCAAGACCTCCGGAGAGAAGAAACCCTACCTTTGCATCGGCGATAAGTCGCTTTTCAATGCCGCATACCAGCTTGTCATGAATATTTTTGCAAACGGTATCAATATCGTCATGGCATACGCTTTTAACTTCGGTCATATCATGATAGCATATGAATTTTCCGTCCTTATAATAATGTCCGGGCGGAAACGGCATAATTTTATCGCACATGCATATGAGATTTTTCGGCTCGCTGGCAAATACGATTACACCGTTTTTATCATACCCGTAATAGAGCGGGCGAATACCAATGGGGTCACGTGCTGCAATATATTCGCCGCTTGTTTTGTCATAGATGATGAGAGCGAACTCTGCGTCCAGCCTTTTAAACATTTCCGTGCCGTATTCAAAGTACATGGGCAGAAGTATTTCACAGTCGGAGCCGCTCTTAAAGCTATATTTATGCGACAGCTCCTTTTTAATGCTTTCAAAACCGTAAATTTCACCGTTGCATACAACAGCGCTGCCGTTCAGGGTAAACGGCTGCATTCCCGCAGAATGCAGTCCCATGATGGACAGGCGATGAAAGCCCAAAAGGCCCCGGCCCACATCCACGATGCGGGTATCGTCAGGGCCTCTGGAGACGGTTCGGTCAAAGCAGGCGGTAAATTCCCGCATATCGGCAGTCTTGCCGCAGTAACCAATAATGGAACACATATTCGATCCTCCTGATAGAAACCAGCCGTTGGGAGAGTCCCGGTACAGGAGCCTCTCCCACTGTGATTTGTTTATTTTTTATTCTACATCCTGCAATGCGTCATAGCCTTCCTCGCCGG
>JAQXUJ010000130.1 GCA_029219925.1 Clostridiales bacterium
GGAATCAACAATATTAAATTGCAGCTGCGAACCGTGGGTTTTTAAATATCCCCGTATCAACGCCGATATTTTTTCAGGGTCTATGCCCTTGTTTATTTTTACATTAACAGATGTACCGCCCAAAAACCTTGACGGTTCCCAATAGGTAGTAGAAATTAGGGAGAGTGTCGGCCCTAAATTATCGTAACCCTGCACAGGACAGCTCCCGTCATTAAGGGGCATGCCTGCTTTTCTTCCGTCCGGAGACGCGGGTGTTGTTCTTCCCTGAATTTCATGTTCTCTGTAGGAAAACGATCCCGGAATGATTTTTGCACCCCGCACGGTTCTCATCGATGAAAAGGTTTTAAGTACCATATCGGCAACCGTTTTTGCAATCCTGCTTGCTTCTTTGTCACCTGTTCCGAAATGAGTAACCTTGTTGCGAATATAAAGTAACAGCTCTTCGTTGTCATCAAAATTATTCTCAAGAGCTTTATTCAATTCAGATAAAGCTATGCGCTTTTCATCAAATACTATTCTTTTTATAACATTAAGGCTCTCAGTTACATTCTGCATTCCCAAAATGTTCGGCTCAAGCTCGTTATATTTCGCCCCGCCGCAATCGTTGGATTTTCCTCTTTCAATGCAATCGTGAATGAGAACGGAAATCCTCATGGGGTCAGTGCTGTTTCTTGCACGTTCGACCTGCCATAAATTTTCCTGCAGGATTACTCTTTTCGCATAATCTTCAAGCTCGGTTTTAAAGCAATCGAATACCTGTTCAAAGCTAAAAGAATCATCGCATTTTTTGAGCGCCTCTAAAAAGACCTTTAAAAGATTTATATACGGACTTGTGATTGATATTCCCGAACAGCCTATCGGCGTTGTTTCGACGCAGGTTGAAAGGGTGAACATATTAGCCGCCTTTTCATCGAAGCCGTTTCTAAGCATTGAGCGCGTCACTTCGTCACTGTTCCATATTTGCGGCTGACAATGACCTTCGGCGATAAGCCTTGCCGCGTAATTTAATATTTCCTCGCTCGTTTCTTCGGTTACGCAAAAGCCCACATTCGGATCGGGAAGATGTGTATGCTCGATTGCCCTTAAAAAATGCCGGGTCAGTTCGTTTTCTACCTTGTTTCCGTTTTCGTCACGGCCGCCAAGCATTAATCCTTCTGCCGCCCAGGAACTCATATTCGGTATGGTTTGTAAAAAGAAACAATCTATAAGCTCCTGTGCCGATTCGGGGGTTAAAATTCCGCTTTCTATATCATGCTTATAATACGGCAATAAATATACATCTGGCTTTCCGAAAGAATAGATTCCGTAAAGACTCCAGGTGAACATATGAATACTTTGCAGAGCTTCCCTAAATGTTCTTGCGGGATTTGACGGCACCTGTTTTAAAACCTCGTAAAGCTCATAGTATTCTTCACGCTGCGCACCTGTTGCATTATCCGCAAGCTCCTTTGCCCTTGCTGAATATGAATCGCACATTTTCAAAAGCCCCTGAAGCTCGATTTTACAGCAATATAAAAACTCATATCTTTCGGTACAGCTTCCGTCGCCAAAGTTTAATTTGCCTATTTCATTATCAAGGATTTCGATAATTCCGTTTATTCCTTTATCAAGTAAAAGCTGATAGTCAAGGGCTAAGTGGTCGGCGCGTCCGCGTTTTACCGGCATCATTTTTTCGAGATTCAGACACTCCTTGTATCTTTCTTCTTCCTCGGACGAAAAATCGTCAAAACAGGGCTGACCCACAATAAGTTCTCCCGGAATTATTACGGGCCTTGTATTTTCAAGCATATACGCTTCGGCTGCCGAGCGGCGTATTCTTGCCGTGTCTGTATTACAAACGTTATTTTTCCAGCCTTCAACATATAGCATAAGCGAGCGGTGACATTTCCAGCACACCGTATTTTTATCCGTTGCCATTTTGGAATTATTCAAATAATAATCTCTTAATTTTTCCACCCTCTCGGTTTTTTGCAGTTCTTTCATAATGACAGCCTCCTTGAATTATTTATTTGTTGTACCTGATTTTTGTATTGAAAAATAGGCGATTTTATGTTATAATACTATTGTAATGGCTGTCTAATGATATTTCTATAAAAATACGCTACAAAAAATATGAAAATATTAAACTGAATGGACGGATAATATGAAAATACAAAAGGATATAGCTTTTTTTGATGAAAAACAGCAGATTTCCGTTGTTTATACAAACAGTAATTTCAAAGCCGGAGATACAGAGGTTGCAATATACAGTAAATATAAAATCAGCATACTTATGACCGATGGAATAAATGCGGTAAAAAGCAATTCTATAATCGGAGGCAATAAATGCGATATTTTATTTTTCAGACCTGACGAGCTTCATTTCGGACGGTTTTTAAAAAGCGGGGACTATACCTATTTGGATATATTTATACCCTTAACATTTTTTGAACGCTTTACAAACGATACATCGGTAATCAATTTTTTAACAGATAATTCAACGAACAGAAGAAACTGCATACATTTTAATGCGGAAAAACAAAATGTCATCAATAAAATCGTATCAGAAATAATTGAAAATATAAAAAATGATGACAAATCAAATGATATGAAATTGTTTTCATTTATACTGCGAATCATTCTTTTGTGTAATGATTTTTATGACGCAGAAACATTAAAACCCGTGAATTATAAAATGCCGGATATGATTCTCAACACTATGCGTTTTATTTCGGAAAATTATAATCAAAAGCTTTCAATGAAGGAAATTGCGTGTAGGTCACATTGTTCTGTAACATACCTTTCTCGGATTTTTAAGCAGTATGTGGGAATGACCGTATACGATTATATAACAACAACACGAATTGCAAAAGCTCAAATAATGTTACGAGAAGGCAAATCCGTCACAGAAGCATGTTTTTTGTCAGGGTTTAATGATTGCTCAAATTTTATAAATAAATTTAAAAGAGTCACCAATGAAACTCCCTCGGAATTCAAAAAGCATTTACGGTAATCCGTTCTATCCTAAACTTCCACCCGAATTATCCTATACATTCATCAGTATCAAGTGCGAATGCACAGGGGACGGTAAGAGAATTTCGGTGTTTTTATACTCGACAACCAATAAAAAAACCTCCCGTGACGAACAGATTACCGCATATAAAAAGGTCATTGACGCAGTTTTCACCAATCCTGTTACCATACGCACCATCGATGTGGGCGGGGATAAACGGATTGATTACCTAAACATGAAGAATGACGAAAATCCCTTTCTCAGGAACCACGGCAGAGTAAGAAAATGCGCCGATGATCGTAAATAATGTCTACTGAATAAGCATCATTTTTGAAACGTTGTAATTTCTCAACGCATTTTGAAACAACTTTAAAATTTCTGTCATAAGAACCTTACCGACTTTTCGTAGGTTCAGCATTTTTCATTGCACTTATTATATCATAATCTTCTTGAAAAGTCATTAGTTTTATTTATTCAGGGGGCATTAATTAAAACTCGTATTATATTTATATTTGACGCAACAGAAAATTGTGCAAAGCCGGAAAAATCCATCGGACTCTTCCGGCTGCAATATATTAATTTTTTACAAAGCTAATTCTTCATTCCCATGTAAAATTTATTTTTTTCCATCATTTTATCCTGCAGGCGAACCAACGCTTCACCGAAACGCTGGAAGTGTGTTACCTCTCTTTGGCGCAGGAATTTTATAACCTCGTTCACGTCAGCGTCATCAGAAAGCCGCAGAATATTGTCATATGTTGCACGTGCCTTCTGCTCTGGTACGACTGCGTATTCTCAACAAAATCACAAAAAAATAAAAATGAATAAACCGTTGCAAAAACTCTTGTAAACCGCATTAAGACGCTATTTTAGCGTCTTTTTTTGTACCCAAATTTGTGATTAAGGAGATGAAAAA
>JAQXUJ010000131.1 GCA_029219925.1 Clostridiales bacterium
TTAAGCAGAAAAATCTGTTTAAAACTAATGCAGCTTAAGACCATCCATAAAGCATCCGAAGCCTGCTTTTAAATATCTTATTGCCTCGTCACGTGAGAAATTTCTTGTTACCGCATCGGTATTTAGTCCACGGCAGACACACCAGATAAAATAGCTCAGTGCCTCATAATCAATATCTTTTCTGATAAGATTATTATCCATAGCATATAAAAATAATTTTTTTATATGCTCAGTCCACCAAATACGGTTCTGCTCCGATAATGAATAATGTTCAAAAGTGTAGTGGCTGAACTGTTTTAATAACTCGTATGTATCAGTCAAGCACTTTATTGCAAGCTGTGTTGCATATTCAAAAAAATCAACGTCAGCCGGAATCTCTTTCTGCACGATTTTGCGCATTTGCATGATAGAATTAATATAAACAGTCTGCAGGACTTCATCAATATTATTAAAACGGTTATAGAAAACTCTGTTGCTGATGTCAAGCTCTTTAAGAATTTTGCTGACCGTAATTTTCTGTGTTCCGCTCTCCTTAACAAGCTGTGCTGTTTTCTCAATAATTCTGTCCGACATTTCGTCTGAAATCAAACTTGACTTGTTGTTTTTTTTCATAAAATATCCTCATTCATTTTATCAGCACGTGTTGTGCTGATAAAAATATATCAAATATAGCACTGAATGTCAATCTTTTTAAAGTAAGTTGGGGAAATTTTGGCATTTTTTTGTGAAAAAAGCTAATAATTATTTAGTATAATTGTGTATTTTTTTATTATAAAATGCCTGCAAATCATGTTAAACATCCTGTAATTTGGAAACTAATCCAAATTACAGGACTGTTTAATTAAGTTCCGGAAACTATATTTTATCTTTTCAAAAGTGTATCCTTTTCATATGCCTTAACCTCCGGTAGCCAGTCAAGACCGACACTCTTGTTTGTTCTGTCACAGTAATAATCCCATACAATTGAGAAAGGTGCTGCCTTAAATTCCTGAGTATAAGCCAGACGTGCGGATACATCACCGTCAGCCTCAAGCTTTTTCATCATTTCCACCGGCTGCAGCAGAGCATAAAGTAACGCTTTCCGTGTATTTCTAAGACCAATTACCCATGCTGCGATACGGTTAATGGAAGCATCAAAAAAGTCTGTTGCGATATGAGTATCCTGCAGTTTACCCAATCGTACCAATTCTTCCATAATTGCTTTTGTTTCATCATCAAAGGCAACCACATGGTCTGAATCCCATCTTACGGGTCTTGATACATGCAAAAGCACTTCCTTTGAGAACGCAAATATTGCTCCCAGCTTTGCCGAAACTACCTCTGTAGGATGATAATGGCCTGTATCGAGAGTCATAATAATATGATCTTTATTTGCCTTCATTACATATCCCATGCAAAATTCATGAGAGCCTACCGTATAGCTTTCCATTCCGATACCAAATACTTTTGATTCGATACCGTCTATTACTCCTTCAACATCTTCGGTAGCCTTAAAGATTCTGTCATAGCTATCCTTTAATCTGAGCCTCGGAGCCAAGGTATCAACAGGAAATTCCTTATCACCGTCCGGTGTCCAGTGATTAATTACGCAAGGCTTTCCCGTTGTCTTATAGAAATATTCTCCGATTCTGCGGCATGCAATTCCGTGTTCAATCCAAAATTCACGGATTTTATCATCAGCATTTGAGAGCGTTCCGTTTTCGCTCTTGGGATGAGAAAAATATGTAGGATTAAAATCCAGACCTATTCCCTTTTCTTTAGCCCAGTTTGCCCAGTTAGCAAAATGTTTCGGCTCAATGGCATTTCTGTCAACAAATGTGTCTGCCTCCAGGTAATTGGCATGTATGTTAACTCTGAGCTCACCCGGAATATAGCTCATCGCTTTTTCAATATCTGCACGAAGCTCCTCGGCATTTCTTGCCGCTCCGGGATAATTTCCGGTAGTCTGTATACCTCCGGTAAGCTCACCATCGTTCTTTTCAAAACCCGCAACATCATCTCCCTGCCAGCAGTGCATTGAAATAGGTGTCTTGTCGCAAATTTCAAGAACTTTATCAACATCAATCCCATACTGCGCGTAATATTCTTTTGCCGTTTCATACCCTTTTTTCAGATTATACATGGTAATTTCTCCTTTTCTGTTATCAATATCAAGATTATATCACATAAATCTGTTATTGTACAGGTTTTTTATAAAAAAAATTTTTTATTTATTTTGTTTTATTTTGCTTTGTTAATAAGTTTATCAGCTTTAAGAACGGCAATGCATGTCTTTGCGTCAAATATTTCATTATTCATAACCATTTCGGTCATCTTGGAAAGGGGAATCTTCTTAACCTCGACAAATTCGTCCTTATCCAGATGCTGTCCCGCCCAAGATAGATTTTCAGCCAAATACAAATGAATTATTTCACTGCAATATCCGGGTGACGGATAGCATTTACCGAGAAATGTGCATTTTCCAGCGAGATATCCTGTTTCTTCCCTCAGTTCACGCAGTCCCGCTTTTTCCGGTTCTTCTCCGGGCTCCAGCTTTCCTGCGGGAATTTCAAGAACAAGCCTATCATACGGTTTCCGATACTGTGTAACAGTCAAAATATTTTTATCATCATCAATGGCGATGACGCCTACACCGCCGTTATGGAGTACCAGCTCTCTTCCTGCCTTTTCACCATTAGGCAGAAGAACGATATCCTCCTTTAAATGTACAATCCTTCCGTTATAAATATCCCTGGAGGATATAGTTTTTTCTGTGAAGTCCATGCCTCTCCCCCCTAAATTAATGATAAAAACTTTTCAATCACCTTTGTTGAATTGGCAGCCGCCATTTGCGTAAATGTCGTGAAATCCATATTTGCTCCGTTGTCCGCTCCATCACTCATTGCGCGAAGTATTCCGAACGGGACTTTATTCACATAGCATACATGCGCTATTGCTCCGCCCTCCATCTCACAGGCTTTGGCACCGAATGTATCGGTAATAAACCGCTTTACCGCATCGTCCGACACAAATCTGTCACCTGTTGCAATTGTTCCCTTTTTATAATCAATTCCTACCGACTCAACGCTGCGTTGAAGCACTTCGGAAATATGTTCATCAGCCGGAATATACGTAATATTAATATCCGAAAGCATGCCAATCGGGTCACCCAGCTGAGTAGTATCCATATCATATTGAACAGCATTGCATGCTATGACTATGTCACCTATTTTAAGATTATCGCAAAGGCATCCTGCTACACCTACGTTTACAATTAATTCAGGGTGATATTTCATAATCATTGCTTCGGCGCAAAGGGCGGCGAATACCTTTCCTACTCCGCATTTTGCAACAACAACCTCTTTATTGCCACATCGTCCCGTGACAAATTCCACACCGCTTATGCTCTCGGTTTTTGTATCGGTCAAAAGAGCCTTTATTCTTCTGACCTCAATATCCATTGCTCCTATTAGTCCTATCATAGCGTCACCTTACAAAAGCGGAAGTGCATTGACATATACTATATCTTCGCGCTCTGCGGCATCTCCCTCCGCAAAGACAAAGGCTTTGCCGCATATGTTTGCTCCTATGCTGTTTAAAATTGTTTCGATAGCTGCCAAAGACGATCCGGTGGATACAACGTCGTCAACAATAAGAACATTCTTACCCTTCATCTTGGGAATCTGATTATTGTCAAGGTACAGGAAATGCTCATTCTTGGTTGTATATGTATTTACCGCCCCTTTGGTTACCAGCGGATGATAAACCTTATGTTCTTTTCGTAAGATAACCATTTCACAGTTCAGATACTCCGCAATCTGATACGCCAGAATAACACCCTTGGTTTCTGCGGATATAACCACGTCAACCTTAGATAAATCAATTTCTGACTCTTTAATGCGTTCAAAGAGAGCCAGCGCAGCATCTTTAGACAGCTCTGCAGATGAAAGCATGTCAAAAACCGCAATACTAAGACCTTCCTTTATTTCAACAATAGGCAGTCCATATTCTTTACCGTTTAATTTTACTTTGTAATCCATTTTTAATCCTCCTGAAAATATTTAAAATCATTTTTTCCTTTGTTTAATATCTCAAGAAAGGCTTGCGCCTCTCTTTTCGCCGTATCAAGTTCCAAACTCCTGTAATTGCCGCACTCCTTTTCTGACGCACCAAAAACCTCTCCCTTATGACCAATGATTTTTTTGCAGCACTCTTTTATTTCGGCAAGAACCCTGACGTTATCGGCATTTCGTATCAGCAGATAAAATCCCGTCTGACACCCCATGGGCCCGAAATATAACACCTCAAGCTCCGTATTTCTTATATAGGTGGAAAACATATGCTCAAAGGTATGCATTGTCACATTATCCATGTAAACCCCTCCGTTGGGACGCCTTGTACGCATATCATAGGTGGTGACGTCGCCGTCAATCCGCGATATATACAGCCCTTCTCCGAATTTTCTGTGATCTACGCAAAAGCTTGCATTTTTTTTGATGTCCATACAGAATACTTCCTTAATTATAAAATTTATCTATATTACAGAATTATATCACAAAATCTTTTAAATTACAACTGTTTTTTAGCTATTGACTAATTATAATATATGTGATAAAATAACATAATGATAAAATTAAGTCAGATATAGCTATTTTGCATGTTATTTGTATAAAAAAGGAGACTATATGAAAAAGCGCTATGGTGGCAGCATGGAAGCTGCCGGTGTTATTACCGCAATTACAGTGCTTTTGCTTTGCGGCATATTTACTTTTTATTACGGAGAACTCGTACAGGGCTGTGTGCTTACCTCTGTCGCTCTGCTTTTGGGAATATACGAAGCAATTTTCTCGGCACGTCATAGAAAAAAATTCTCTGAATTTGTTAAGATGTTAACCTCACGGCGTGAAGGTATGTCAAGCGATGCAATAAGCAAGTTCCCGCTTCCCATGGCGGTTCTTCAAATTAACGGTCAGATTTCTTGGTATAATGACCTTTTTGCAGAAATGCTGGGTTCAAACGATTTGTATAACATTGTTATCGGTGACGTAATGCCGGAAATAAAGTGGTCGGAAATCCTGAAATCAACAAAAGGAATATACACCTATGCAGGATATAAGGGACACAAATACAATGTTGTGGGCGACATCATCCGTACCGAGGCGTCTACTCCCGAAAAGCCCGATTATTCGGTTCTGCTGTATTTTATTGATAAAACCGAAATAGAGACATTGAGAAACCGTTATGAAAACGAAAAAACCGATATAGCGGTTGTTAATATTGATAATTATGATGAGATTTTCCAAAAAATGGATGACTCGGAGTACCAGCAGACTATTTCCGGAATTAATAAATACATCAGCGCATGGGTATCAGATATTAAGGGTGTAATGAAAAAAACAGAACGCGACCGCTATCTTGTATTATTTGAACACAGGTATTTAAAAAACTGTATTCAAAAGAAATTCGACGTAATTGAAAAAGTTAGATCACTAAGTGATACGGTCAAAATGCCTGTGTCGGTCAGTATCGGTGTCGGAGTCGGCGGAACAATTCTTGAAAACAACGACTATGCACGGGCTGCGCTTGATATGGCTCTCGGACGCGGCGGTGACCAGGCTGCCGTTAAAGACGCCAGCCAGTATAATTTTTACGGCGGTATATCAAAGGATTACGAAAAAAGTACGCGGGTTAAAACTCGGGCATTTTCGGTAGCTTTAAAGGATTTTATAAAAAACTCGGACAAGGTAATCTTCATGGGCCACAGCGCTTTGGACTATGACGCTTTCGGCGCGGCAATCGGATTACAGCGAGCCGTACGAACTCTGGGTAAGGTGCCATACATTGTTTTTGATAATTCACCGGCTGTAAAGCTGATGGCGGATGATTTAAATAAGATTGAAGAGTACCGCGGAATGCTTATTTCACCCGAAGCTGCCGAAGACATTATTACAATGAATACTCTGTTGGTCGTTTTGGATACGCACCGTCCTTCAATGATGCCCAATCCGGAGCTTCTGAAAAAAACAACTAAGGTTGTTCTGATTGATCACCATCGGCGCAGCGCAGAATTTTTGACCGATATTTCATTGGTTTACCACGAACCATATGCGTCATCTGCTTGTGAAATGGCAACGGAAATTCTTCAATATATAAATGACAGCAAAAAACTGACTGCATTTGAAGCAAAATCTCTTTATGTCGGTATCTTAATGGATACCAAGAACTTTACCGTTAAAACAGGAGTCCGCACCTTTGAAGCTGCGTCGTATCTGCGCAGATACGGGCTTAATACTTCAGACGTACGCAGACTGTTCAACTCGGATAAGGAAGATTTCCTGCGCAAGGCGGAAATAATAAAAAAATCGGTCAGCGTTAATGATAAATTTCTTGTTTCGGTCTGTGATAACGTTTATCCCAACATGAAAGTAATCTCATCTCAAGCTGCCGATGAAATGCTGAATATAAGCGGAGTCAGCGCGGCATTCGTTCTCTACCCGCTTGAAAATGAAGTTTGTCTTTCAGCGCGTTCTCTCGGTGATGTGAATGTACAGCTCATTGCCGAAAAACTCGGAGGAGGCGGTCATTCCACTGTTGCGGGCGCTCAGCTTAAAATTAATAATCTTAATAAAGCATTCGACATGCTGAAGAAAGCAATTAACGAATATATTGAAGAAAACAGAAAGGATTGATATTATGAAGGTTATTTTAAATCAGGATATAAAAGGAAAAGGAAAAAAGGGACAGCTTGTAGAAGTATCCGATGGCTATGCACGGAACTATCTGCTTCCCAAAAAGCTGGCAAAAGAGGCAACGAATACCAATATAAATATTATGAACGGTCAGAATGAGTCTGAGGCGCACCGACGTCAGGTTGCACTTGAGGAGGCTCAGGCGCAAAAGGAAAAAATGGAGGGTATTGAGGTTGTCCTTACAGCAAAGGCGGGCGAAAACGGTAAACTTTTCGGTTCAATCACATCAAAAGACGTTGCCGAAGCTCTTACAATGCAGCATCACATTAAGCTGGATAAGAAAAAATTTGTTATGCCGGAAGGCATAAAATCCATCGGGACAACAACCGTTGACGTAAAAATCCACACCGGTGTTACCGGGAAACTGAAGGTCGTTGTAAAGGAACAATAGTATCTTTTACTTAAGGAGTTATTTTAAATGGCAGATATTAACATGCAGGACTATGAACTGCCCCATAATCAGGAGGCGGAAAAGGCTGTCATAGGCTGTATTTTACAGGACAAACGTGCATTGATTGCCGCTGCGGAAATTGTTAAGTCTGACGATTTCTTCTTTGATGCAAACCGTGAGATTTTTTCTGTTGCTATGGAACTTTTCAATGAAAACAGTCCTGTCGATATTGTAACGGTTAACGACCGTCTTTCGCGGTATGACAAGCTTGAGGCTGTGGGCGGAATCACCTACCTTACCGCTCTTGCAACAAGTATTTCCACAACAGAAAATGTGGCTTACTACTCAAATATTATAAAAGAAAAAGCGGTCTTAAG
>JAQXUJ010000132.1 GCA_029219925.1 Clostridiales bacterium
TTATAAAGGAAGCCGTACTTGTAAACATACCCGTTCTCGGTATTTTGGACGGATTTCAGAGCGTCATAAAAGCATTTGACGGACGATGCACCGAGATTGAATGTGCTGAAGGCAAGCAGGAATGGGCTGTTGTTGATACAAGCGTTCCCATATATTCCGGACTTGAAACAAGCATTAGAATATGCCGCGGAAAGCCGGTCACCCTCCTTGAAACGGTCATGCCCGACGAGCTTGACTGCATTTCCCGTTCGGAAGAGGGTGAAATCATAGCCGTATGCAGCCAAATCGCTCCCGGAAAGCATGGGAATATATACGGTATTAACTATTACCTTGCGTCAGGTTTGACTCCCGACGCAGAAAAAATTGTTAAAAATTTTATTAATTTATAAGGAGAACACCAATGAATAAAAAGACAAGAGAACTCGTCCTTGCAGCAATTTTAACTGCACTTTCAATTTTGATTACATATTCGCCTCTTAAGCTTGTAACGCCGTTTTTCACACTGACCCTCGGCTCGCATGTACCCACTCTTTTATCAATGTTTTTAAGTCCGTGGGTAATCGTTATGACGGTAATCGGCAGCTGTATCGGATTTTTCCTTACAATTCCGGCGCCCAACTCAATTATAGTTGTTGCCCGCGCAGCAATGCATCTTATATTTGCACTCGCCGGTTGGAAAATGATTAAGGAGGGCAGAATTAATATATTCCTTATTATACTTATTACGGGACTGCTTCATGCACTTTCTGAAGGAATTGTAGTATATATCCTTACTCCTATTATCCTCAAGGGCGAGGCTGCCGCTATCACTGCCGCAACTGTTGCATTTGTCGGTACAGCTATTCACCATCTTATTGACTGCGCTATCACCGCACCCATTGCGGCTGCGCTGTCCAAGGCGAAAATAATTCATATTCCACGGAGCTTTAGGAGGTACAGACAATGCACAAAGATGTAGAAAAAATTTTGGTAACTGAGGAACAAATAAACTCGGCTGTTAAACGTATTGCCGATTCTGTAAACCGTGATTTGAACGGAGAGCCGCTGCTCGTTGTTGCAATTCTGAAGGGCTCAACACCCTTTGCAATGGATTTGATAAAAAAACTAACCATGCCTGTAGAGCTGGACTTTATGCAGGTTTCCAGCTACGGTAAGTCAACCTCTTCAAGCGGATTTATCAATCTGAAAAAAGACCTGGAGCAGGATATCACCGGCAAAAATGTCCTCATTGTTGAGGATATTATCGACAGCGGAAACACTCTGTTTAAAATCAAAAAGCTATTGGAACACCGGGATGCCAAAAGCGTACGCATATGCACAATGCTTGACAAACCGTCGAGGCGCGTTGTTGACGTCAGCGTTGATTATGTGGGCTATGAGATACCCGATGAGTTTGCGGTTGGTTATGGTCTTGACTATGACGAGTTGTACCGCAACCTTCCTTATATAGGCGTTCTTAAGAAAAGCGCATACCAAAAATAATTAAAAAAAATACCACCGGATTAGGCTTATCCGGTGGTTGTTTTTTATATTGTTGTTTTAACCTTGATTGAGTCAAAATCCTCCTGGATTTCTTTTGAAGGAGGCGCCGTCAACAGTGACGCAATCACAATACAGACAGCGGAGAATATGAAAGCGGGAAGCAGCTCATATATTGCAAATGCGCCGCCCAGCTTGGAAATTACAAGCTTCCACACAAATACCATTCCCGCTCCGCCAACCATGCCGGCAATGGCACCGGTGCGGTTCGTTCTCTTCCAGAAGAGTGAAAACAGCATTATCGGACCAAAGGTTGCTCCGAAGCCTGCCCACGCGAAGGACACAATTTTAAATATTACGCTCTTTTCATCGGTAGCAATAGCCATAGCAACAAGTGCAATCACCAAGAGAGTAATCCTTGATACAGTCATTACCTGCTTATCGGTGGCGTCCTTTTTAAATACGCCCTGGAATATATTTTTTGACAGAGATGACGCCGCAATCAGCAGATATGAATCCGATGAGCTTATTGTTGCCGCAAGAATACCCGCCATTACAAATCCTGCCAAAATAGGCGGCAGTGAGCTTGTTGCCAATGTGATAAAGATATTCTCAGCGGCTGTTGCCGTGAGCAGAGCCGTCGGATAAAGCTGTCTGCCCACAATACCGATGAATACCGCTACAGCAAGCGAGATGGTAACCCATACCATAGCGATACGTCTTGATCGTTTCAACTCGTCCTCTTTGCGAATTGCCATAAATCTCAGCAGTACCTGAGGCATTCCGAAATATCCGAGTCCCCAAGCCATCATAGAGGCAATCTTCAGCCAACCATATTCCGCAGCGGCGCCAAATACCGGCTTTCCCGCCTCAACAATCTGTTCGCCCGCAGAATTAAGCGTAGGTGTTGCCAGTCCGAAGAAATCCAAAAATCCGGGTATTTCCTTTGCATTGGCAATTACAGCACCGATACCTCCGACTTTAACGGTACTTATCGTAACAATAACCGTCAAAGCAACAACCATTACTATGCTCTGCATAAAATCGGACGCGCTCTCCGCCAGGAACCCGCCGAGAATAGTATAAGCTAAAACAAATATTGCACCTACTATCATCATTGACATGTAGGATGTGCCGAAAAGAGTTGAAAAAAGCTTACCGCAAGTTACAAAACAGCTTGAAGCGTATACCGTGAAGAAAATCAGGATAAACAATGCTGATATCGACAGAATCACCTTTTTATTCTCGCGAAAACGGTTTGAGAAAAATTCCGGCAGCGTAATGGAATTATTTGCTCTAATGCTGTATCGGCGCAGACGTTTTGATACGATAAGCCAGTTAAGATATGTACCTACCGCAAGACCGATTGCAGTCCACGCTGCATCGGCAAGGCCGCACCAATATGAAACGCCCGGCAGTCCCATAAGAAGCCAGCCGCTCATATCCGACGCTTCCGCACTCATAGCCGTTACCCACGGTCCCAGCGAACGGCCGCCGAGAAAATAGTTCTCGGAGCTTTTGTTTGCTGATTTGGCAAAAAATATACCGATTACTATAACCGCTGCCATATATATCACCATGGCAATTAAGGTTTGAAGTGTGTTACTGTTCATAATTATCCCCCTTGTTGGTGACATTCGTCACCAATTTTTGCAAATATGGTTTATTTTATCACATTATTTAGAAAATGTCAATATATTACATTTTTACTCATTATAACTAATATTTTTCAAAACGTCAAACAGAGCCGCAAATTATTGCCGCCCTGTTTAAATTAATTATTATCTATGTTCATCAGCAGCACGGATCACAGCATTGCGGTTCGCAGCAGTTATTGTTGCCGCCAAGGAAATTACCGTCGCCGCAGCAGCATAGTATCAGAACAATGATAATTAATACCCAAATCCAGCCGCCGTCACCATTTCCGCAGCCATTACCTCCAAAAAGTCCCATATTTACAAATTCCTCCTTTCAGCTTTATATTATACAGTACGCCGAAACAGAGAAATTGTGCATATTCACATACTCTTTTCCCAAAAAACAAAGACATTGTCAGGAGTTTTAGTCATATAAAGTACGATTTTTCCTTCAGGAGCCATTACCACGCACGACCAGCCGCCATCTGTTTCGGTTATTTCCGAATAGCGCGAACCCGGATAATGCGCCTCGATATATGATGAAACCGCCTCGTGCTGTGCTTTAAAGCGTAGCCTGTTAAAAACTCCTCTGCCCTTATAAAACCTATACGCCTCAAAGGCCGCAAGACCTACCAAGACCGGAATCTTTCCGCACTTTTTCTCCATATTGCTACTCTCCCGTGTTTCCATACACCTTATTGTACACTTCTCGTAAAACCAGTACGCTTTCATTTCCTTCCCTGACGGAATTAATCTGTTCGGAATTCATGCCAAAAACTTCTGCAATTTCATCAATTTCTGACTCATCCTGCGGCATTTTAAGCTGTTCCGACATTCCTAAAAGATAGGATAGGGACACTTCAAAAAGATTTGATATTTCTATAAGAGTATTAAAGCTCGGCAAAACTCCCTCGTCCTCATATGCAGCAACAGTTGACCGCTTTTTCCCGATTACATCACCAAACTGCTGCTGTGTCATTCCATATCTTACGCGTACACTTTTAATTCTGGCACCAATATCCTCTGTCATACTCTAACCTCTCTTTTTTCGCAGCATTGCACCAATTGAAACCGGTTTTGCCATTTTCATAAAAAGCGTCATTTCCGCATGATTGGCGACTTCAATATCGTTACCGTCTTCATCCTTCATGTCGGCAGTTTGAATAAAATATGGTTCTCCGGGCTGCATTACTTCAATCTCATCGTTCTTAAAAAACCTATTCCTCTGAACGACTGTTGCAATGCCGTTTTCTTCGTTGTAGTCTGTTACTATTCCTATTAAATCGTACTCACGGATGTATGAGCTGGTTGCGTATACCTGCGCATCACTATCCGGTTTTCCGAAATAAAAGCCTGTATAATACGGTCTATGGCTCACCTTACACAGTTCCTCGACGCTTTCCTTATTGCATCGGTAACCCTCTGGATTTTCAAAATATCTGTCTATTTCGTCGCGGTATGCCTTCACCACCGTAGCCACATAGTAGGCAGTTTTGACTCTTCCTTCTATCTTAAGGCTTGTTATTCCGCTTTCAATAATTTCCGGGATATGCTCTATCATGCACAAATCCTTTGAATTAAAAATGAAGCTTCCCCGTTCATTTTCATAAACCGGCATATGTTCTCCCGGGCGAGTCTCCTCCATAAGACTGTACTTCCATCGGCACGGATGGGCACAAGCACCCCGATTTGCATCTCTGGCGGTCATATAGTTGGACAACAGACACCGTCCGGAATAGGAAATGCACATTGCACCGTGTACAAAAGCCTCAAGTTCAAGCTCTCGAGGAGTCCTTTTACGGATTTCCTTAATTTCCGCCATGGACATTTCCCTGGCAAGAACCACTCTTTTTGCGCCCTGCTTATACCAAAACTCTGCGCTTTTATAGTTTACGTTATTAGCCTGCGTACTTATATGTATCGGCAGATTAGGCGCAAGCTCCTTTACTATTTCCATCATTCCCGGATCCGCCACAAGCACCGCATCAAATCCAAGAGGCGCAATATTCCGTATATATCCGCAAAATTCGTCAATGTCCGCATTATGCGGAAGAATGTTAGCGGTCAGATAAACCTTTTTCCCACGATTATGTGCAAATTCCAACCCTTCCTTAAGCTGATCCAAAGAAAAATTCTCGGCAGCCGCCCGCAGACTGAAGGCTTCGCCCCCAACATATACTGCGTCTGCACCGTACAGTATTGCCGTTTTCAGCTTTTCAAGGCTTCCCCCCGGCGCTAAAAGTTCCGGTTTCTGCATAATTAATCTTTCCTTTCTTGAATTTCACAGCATTATTTTCACTAATTTATGCTCCTATTTCTTCACCGCAACGGTTACTCCGTCGCCCAACGGCAAAATCACCGTTTCAAGCTCCGCACGCTGCATCTGTGCGGAAATAAACCGCCTGAGGCGCTTGACGATGGTTATTTTTCGTCTGATAACATGTTCATCATCGGCAACCATTCCCTTATACAATATATTATCTGAAATCAGTATCCCGCCTTTTTTTAAAAGACGTATACAGTCGTTGAGCATATAAATATAGTGTGCCTTCGGTCCGTCAAGAAATATAACGTCATATTCGCCTGTCAGCCTTGGAAGAACCTCCTTGGCATCATTGTTTATTAC
>JAQXUJ010000133.1 GCA_029219925.1 Clostridiales bacterium
CTATTTTGATGTGCAAATATGAATATTATTAAATAATCATCTCAATAAAAAAATTATAATAACCCGTCCTTACATCAGAATAGTACGAGGACGGGTCACAAATTATATTTACAAAAATGGTTTGATCGCAGCTTTCCAACATTCAATAAGAGCATCAATCTTCCACGCTGCGTTAGCCGGTGATGTCGACGGAAGACATTCGCAGTTTCTGTAAGTTTTTGGCAGGATTAATCTGTTATAGTATTTTTCAGCTGTCTTACCATTTACAAAAACATGGCGTATATCTGCCTCACTAAAAATCTTTGAAAAGTCATTGACTTCAACATTTTTTATGCTTGTGTCAGAACTACCGTTGATTTCGCATGACGCGATAACGTCCCACAGTGCGATTCCGCCGTCAATAAGAAGATTTCTCTTTTCATTAACCGTAACAGGCAGGTTTTGTTCAAGAACTTCAGCTATTACACGCCAAAATCTATTTTGCTTATGACCGTAAAAAAACATTTCCTCGCGAGATTTCACTGACGGAAAACTGCCTAAAATAAGAATTTTTGAATTTTTATCATACACAGGCGGAAAAGGATGCTTTACCATAGCTTATTCTCCGTAATTCAGAACTTATTCGTATTCCTGAAGAAGTCTAATCAGCAACGAACCGGCGGCATTTCCGACTGCACATAGCAAAACAAACAGAACGGCGCGTATGCTTAATACACCCGCTGCAGCAAAATAAAACACATCTGCAACGCAATGTTCAAATCCGCATAGAATAAAAATCATAATTGGCAGAACAACAAGCCATATCTGCTTACTACGCTTATACAGCTCTACAGCAAGGTATATCATAATTCCACACATTATTGCTTTAATAAACACAGTTCCAAAAGGTAAATCCAGCTTTTTGTCGGCAATTTCCTGTGCTGTGCCTCCGTCTTTCATGAGAACATACGCCGCTGCGCCCACAATTGCTGCACCAATAAAATTCCGTATACACATCAAAGCAAGCGTACCGATTTCCGATGGTTTTTTTATATACCCAACCTTGCCCGTATACAGATTGCACTCCAAAATAATTACTGCCAGCAATCCCAACGAAAACAATGCAGATCCCAGCTCCTTACTGCCTACGCTCAAAAAAGCCGTTCCGCCGATGCCAATCAATATGCCCGCTAAAATACTCTTTTTACAATTCATTATCTATACCTCCGGTTACCTTCCTTTTAAATGCTGCCGACGGACGAAATACCGGCATCCTATATGAGCCTACTTGCATTTCCTCTCCCGTTCGCGGATTTTTGCATATGTGACCCGCTCTTTTCTTCTGCTCGAACGTACCAAAACCGGCTATATGCACCTTATTACCGCAAGCTACACCTTCCATGATACCATTTAGAACGCTGTATAACATTCTTTCTGCAGTCACCTGAGATACGTTTATTTTTTCCGCAATGTCTTTTACAATATCTGCCTTATTCATATCTTTCTCCCACTATAAATTCCTATAACTTTATTATACATCATTTTGAATAATATTGCAATAAAAAACAGCGGCAAAATTAATATTTTACTGCTGTTTCATCAAGCGAAAGATACGCCGGGCATAAACCCTGACGCACCTTTCATACATATTTATTATGTTGTATCAATTACACCAGTTCAAGAATAGCCATAGGTGCTGCGTCACCGCGGCGAGGACCTATTTGAATAATTCTTGTATATCCGCCGTTTCTGTCAGCATACTTAGGAGCAATTTCATTAAAGACCTTTGTTACAACGTCTTCCTTTGTAATATATGCAAGAGCCTGACGGCGGCAGTGAAGCGCAGTCTCGCTGTTTGCAGCAGCTCTCTTACCCAGTGTAATCATTTTCTCAGCCATGCTTCTTGTTTCCTTAGCTCTGGTTACAGTCGTAACAATCTGACCGTTTTCAAGCAGCGAAGTAACAAGATTGCGAAGCATTGCTCTTCTCTGGTCGGTAGGACGACCTAATTTTCTTGTTCCCGGCATAATTCTACCTCCTTACTTTTTGTGCCGTAATGCACGCTTTATCCTTATGCCTTAGTCCTCTTCTCTTTTGAGTGCGAGGCCCAAGCCGTTCAATTTGTTCATAACCTCTTCAAGCGACTTTCTTCCGAGGTTTCTGACCTTCATCATA
>JAQXUJ010000134.1 GCA_029219925.1 Clostridiales bacterium
ATGTAAATTTTATTGTGTCCGTAAACCGCATAGCTATCAGGTTTTTTCTATGTCTTCAAAACAAAAAAATGACTTCAAAGATTTTACTCTCTAAAGTCATTTTCTTTGCCCCTGCGTGATATTTCACTTTGCCCTTAAACACAAAAATCTACTCCCACTCTATTGTTGCGGGAGGTTTTGATGTAATATCGTAAACTACACGATTTACATGATCCACTTCATTGACTATTCTGTTTGAAACCTTTTCCAGAACGTCATACGGGATTCGAGCCCAATCTGCTGTCATAAAGTCTGTAGTTGTCACAGCACGCAGTGCCAGCGTATAATCATAGGTTCGTCCATCGCCCATTACACCTACGCTCTTCATATCGGTAATGACCGCAAAATACTGATTTATATCTCGCCCCAAACCGGCTTCCGCCACTTCCTCACGGAATATCGCATCTGCATCTCTAAGTATTTCAAGCTTTGCTTCCGTTATCTCTCCAATCACCCTAACGGCAAGCCCCGGTCCCGGAAAGGGCTGACGCCATACAAACTTCTCCGGCAGTCCCAGTTCAATTCCAAGCTGCCTTACCTCATCCTTAAACAAATCCCTTAACGGCTCAATGATTTCCTTAAAATCAACATGCTCAGGCAGTCCTCCCACGTTATGGTGACTCTTAATCGTAGAAGCATCGCCCGCTCCCGATTCAATAACATCGGGATAAATCGTTCCCTGTACCAAAAAGTCAACGGTACCTATTTTTTTTGCCTCAGCTTCAAACACTCTTATGAACTCTTCGCCGATAATTTTCCTCTTTTTTTCCGGCTCTGTTACGCCTGAAAGCTTACCCAAAAATCGTTCCTGCGCATTGGCTCTTACCAAATTAATATCAAATTCGTTCCGGAACAAACGCTCAACTTCATCGCCCTCGTTCTTCCTAAGCAGTCCGTTATCAACAAAGACACAGGTAAGCTGCTTACCTACTGCCTTATGAATCATTACCGCTGCAACAGAGCTGTCCACTCCTCCCGAAAGCGCACAAAGCACTTTTTTATCACCGATTTTTTCACGCAAAGCATTGATTGATCTCTTCGCAAAGTCGCTCATTAACCAATCGCCCTTGCATTTACATACCTTATACAAGAAATTATGCAGCATTTTTTTGCCCTGCGGAGTATGATTAACCTCCGGATGAAACTGCACACTATATAATCTTTTCTCCTTGTTTTCATATGCGGCAACAGGACATGAATCGGTTGTTGCGGTTACTTCAAATCCCTCCGGCAGCTCCGCAATATAGTCGGTATGGCTCATCCAGCATTGTGTTTCCTTATCAACTCCGTCAAAAATCAGGCTGTCCTTTACATGCAGCTCACATTTTCCGTATTCACGCTTATCCGCACGTTTTACCGTACCGCCAAGCAGATGTGCCATAAGCTGCGAACCGTAACATATTCCCAATACCGGCACACCAAGCTCAAAAATTTTCTTATCTATCACCGGCGCTCCCTCTTCATACACACTATTGGGGCCGCCTGTAAAGATAATCCCTATCGGTTTTTTCGCAACAACAGCTTCCAAACCCTTACTGTACGGCATAACCTCACAATATACGTTACATTCACGAACTCTGCGTGCAATCAGCTGATTATACTGTCCGCCAAAGTCCAAGACCAAGACCAATTCATTCTCCATATTAAAGCTTTCCTTTCAAGAACATCACATTATAGTATATTTTATCATATCTTAGAAACAATTTCAATAGCAATCGGCAAATTAGTTTTGCCGCATAGTTAACCTTTTAAAACCTATTAGGATTAAACCAAAAACCGTCACGGCAGAATTACTCCGTAACGGCTTGTAAATCTCTGATACCAACAGGTAAACACTACTGATTGGTAACAACGGCAAAAAAGTACAGGTCACTTTCCGAATTATTAATAAGACTGTGAAAATGTCCCTTCGGACAGTAATGACATTGTCCTTCCTTGACTGCTTCCTCCTTATTATCGTAAAGTACCTTTCCGCTGCCCTTTATTATATAGATAATTTCGCTTCCCATTTCATGCTTATGATAGCCGATGGAGGCGCCGGGTTCGAGCCTGTCGCTCATAATATTGTTCATATCGTCTTTATAGCTGCGTACAAAAAAGTTTTTCTGTCCGCCCAAAAATTCCGTCTTTTTCTCAAAATCGATTTTATCGAAATCAATAATCATGCTCTCACTCTCCGTAATCAAAAAATCGGCAGACCAAACCGTCCGCCGAAAATTTATATTAGTCATCGGTTCTGAATCTTTCGACTTCCGCCATAAATTGCTCACAATCGTCGCTGTGTACCTCAACCTTAATGGGCTTTGATAAATCCAGACTGAAAATCCCCATGATCGACTTTGCATCAACCACATATCTTCCCGATGTCAAATCCACGTCAAAGTCATACTTTGATACAGCGTTAACAAAGTCCTTTACATCATTGATTGAACTTAAAAGAAGATTAAATGTTTTCATAAAAGTTACCTCCGCTTCTATAATATTCTGTAACTATATCATACAACTTTTTATCTATTTAGTCAATAGGGTATTGAACTTTTTGTAAAAATTTTATATAATAGTAATATGGGTTTTATATACTATTAATATGTATGAATTTTGAGGTAAACATGAAAAAAGTTGCATTTTACACACTCGGCTGCAAGGTTAATCAGTACGAAACCGAAGCTATGAGCGAATTATTTAAAAAAAGCGGATATGAAATCTGCGATTATGACGATTTTTCCGATATTTATATAATTAACACATGTACCGTAACAGGCATGAGCGACCGAAAGTCGCGCCAAATCATACGCCGCGCAAGAAAAAACAATCCCAACGCCTTCGTCATTGTAACAGGCTGCTATGCGCAGACAAGCCCCGGCGAAATTCTTAAAATCGACGGCGTAAATCTTGTTCTCGGCACCCGGGACAGAGCTGATATTGTTACTTTGTATGAAATGTATTCCCATTCTTCCGGACAATGCTGCGTGAGCGATATTATGCATACTCACGATTTCGACGCACTTTCCGTTTCCGAATATCATGACCGAACCCGCGCCTACATCAAGGTTCAGGAGGGCTGTAATCAATTTTGTTCCTACTGTATTATTCCATATGCGAGAGGTCCCATCAGAAGCCGCAGCTTTGATGAAGTCATTGAGGAAACAAAAAGCCTGGCAGAGCGGGGCTTTACCGAAATTACCTATGTAGGCATTCACATAGCTTCCTACGGGCTTGACACAAAATCCCATGACCTTGCCGACCTGCTTTTGGCAGCAAACGCCGTTCCCGGCATAAGAAGAATACGTTTAAGCTCCATTGAGCCTATGACGCTGGACGAAAAATTCATTGACAAGATAAAAGACTGTTCAAAGCTATGTCATCATTTTCACCTATCGCTGCAAAGCGGCTGTGACGAAACCTTGAAGCGAATGAACCGCAAATATACCACAGAGCAGTATTATTCCATAGTAGAGGGTCTGCGCCGTCATTTTCCCGATTCGGCTGTTACTACCGATATTATGGTGGGATTTGCCGGCGAAACGGATGATGAATTTGAAACCACCTGTCGTTTTGCCGAAAAAGTCGGCTTTGCCGGAGCGCATATTTTTCAATATTCGGTAAGAGAAGGCACACCGGCGGCTAACTTCCCCAATCAGGTTGACCCGCAAGTCAAGGAGAAACGCAGCAAAATCATCAGCGAAATCTGCCGTAAATCAAAACAGTCCTTTATGGAGGACATGCTTGGGCAAAGCGTAGAAGTGCTGTTTGAACAGAGGGTAAACGGAGGTTATTTTGAGGGGAAAACAGGCAATTACCAAAATGTTCGCGTAAAAACCGGCGATAATTTAGCCGGCGAGTACCGCAAAGTACGTCTGACCGAAATAAATGACGATTACTTCATGGGAGAAATACTATAAAAGGAGAAACAGAATGCAGTACAAATTTTATATACGACTTGCAGGTCTTACCGTTGAAATGAACAGCCGTTTTGAGTTTTCTCGGCAGTTTTGCCGCGATTATATAACGAAAATTCCCAAAAAAGGAGCAGACATTATCGCTTCCGTCACTTGGGAACAGGTAGAAGCTGACATTCGGCGCGCACAAGAGCCCGTCACGGAGGAATTTGCCGAAGTTGCATGCCTGTACCGTTCCATTGCAGAACAGCTGCCTAAATTCGGCTGCTTTGTATTTCATGGAGCTGCCATTTCATACGGCGGCAAGGGATACCTTTTCACCGCACCCAGCGGAACAGGCAAAACCACCCACATTTGCCTTTGGCGTAAATTTTTAGGGGACAAGGTTGATATAATAAACGGCGACAAACCCATTATCCGCACGGAAAACAGCGGTGTTTTGATATGCTCCGCACCGTGGGCAGGCAAGGAACAATGGCAAAAAAACCGAGCTCTTCCCCTCGGCGCAATATGTTTTTTAAACCGCGGCACGGACAACCTTTGCGTACGTCAGGAACCCGCTCGGATTCTGTCTGAAGTTATGCATCAGGTATATCTCCCCAAAAATCAACAGTCAGTAGGTCTGACTCTTGACTGCATAGATAAAATGATGTCAGAAGTACCAATATACCGTCTGACATGCGATATATCCGAAGATGCGGTTAAATCCGCCTTTGAGGCTATGACGGGTATGCAATATACGTAACTATTTTTTCTCCGAATTAATTCCCAGCACACCGCCGAGCATGCCCGACGCCAGTATTACGGCAAGACGAAGAAGATTATATGCGCCAAAGCCTACCGAGCCGTTTACTATTAGCGAAACTGCCAGCAAAACCGCATAATAACCCGCTGCAACGGCAAGCCCGTTCAACAGGCCTCCCCTTTCAATATTTTTAGCCAGCACCAACGCTCCCGCCAGCACCGATACTGCGGAGGCTGCGGAAACAAGCATGGATACCGTCCTGTCCGACATATCGGAAAAATATACGATTACCGACAAGATCCCCGCCAGAACAATACTTATAATCAAAGACAACAAAACTGCCTTTAAAATCTTTTTGAAATCAAATGTTTTCGTTTCCAAAAGAAAACCTCCCAACTATATATTTGTACATATATATTCGGAAGGTTAAATTGTTATGCATTATCGTCATGAATTGTCTGAACCGTCTTTATGGAGGAACGTTCCATTTTGATTATTGATTTTTCATTTGGATTTCCCACAAAGCCTGTTTCAAGATAAACAACATCATCCTTAAGCTTGGTAATTTTTCCGCAAATTCCGCCGATTGTTACTACCTTATCTCCTATCTGAAGCGCAGCAAGCATGGCTTTTTGCTTTTTTTCCTGTTTTTTCTGCGGCCGGATAAGCACAAAATACATGAGAACGACCATCAGTATAAGCGGCAGAAATGCCGTAATTCCGGCGCCTGCTGCCTGTGCTGTTGTCGCGGTCTGTTCTCCTTCAGCAAATGCCGTTGTAATCAAAAAATCTAACATTTACATAATTCTCCTTTTCAATATAGTAACTCTATTCTACCATACATTGCGTCATTTTGCAATAGTTAAATTATCTTTTTTAAATCATTTGCCATTATGCACAATTTGTCTCCGTCCGCAATAAATCGTCCGTATTCCGCAAGAATACTTTCGGCAACCGACGATCTGCGATTTTTCATGGAATATTCATATATAAGTACGGGAATGCCGCTTCTCGGAACAGCAAGATAAAATTCGCTGTGATACATATACAACCGCATATTCTCAATATATTTTCTGTCAATATTTAAAAGCAGTCCCGCCAAATCCTCAAAACGATAAAATTCAAAAATAACAGTTTCATTTTTTCTGACCGCACGAACTCCTCTTATACGACTGCGGTCAATCCCCCGCCTTATCCGCGAAAGCATAAGAACAATCCCGCCCTCACCCGAAGACGCCTCAACGACCACCTGACCCGAATCAAGAGAAAATCCGGTTTCCTCCTTTACGGCGTCCATAATATCGCACAGAAAAAGACTCAGCTCGGGCGAATTAGGCGTTAGTTTGGATATATCAATATTCATGTCCTGCAAGTCGTCCGCTGTCAGTTCCACCTTTATCCTGTCCTGTTCTATTCTGATGATTTTCATGTCCAACTCCATTCCGCCGCATTTGCGGCAAAAAGCAATACTGAAAATAAGCCTGCGCTACCGTCCGTTCAGGTGCTGCCGAACTTCGGGGCAGTCCCGCCGCTCGATTCCGCTTTCTCTCTATAATTATTATACTATGCCACAGCAGTTTTGGGAATAGAAAAAAGCATTTTTCAATAAATTACATAAAAATGAATTTTTATCAAGGTAAAAAGGAGCATGCAGGGTAACAAGCACCCCGCATGCTCCTTTTCGGATGTATTCAACATCATAATTTCTGCACTGAAATCGGGCACAAAACGAATGATCTTATAAAGACCAACCGCAGTATGCGGCTTTTGGAGGGAGTCCGTTTCGTATATTCATAAATTAGCGCTGGAATGAATATTAACCCGCCATTCGCAGTATAATTATGTTGTTTAACGGTGGCATTACTACCCCCGCTGATTATTATTATATCACAAAAATATTCGTTTGTAAAGTTGATATTTCATAAACTTTCATATTTTTTACATTTTTTTCAATTTTAACCTGAATTGTTTCGGTGTAACGCCCTTAAATCTTTTGAAATTTGCAATAAAATGGCTGGCGGTCGTGAAACCTGTTTCCATGGCAATTTCGGTCATGCTCTTCTCTGTGGACATCAAAAGCTTTTCCGCCTCCTTAAGCCGAACCGATACCAGAAATTTTTTGAAATTCTGTCCCATGGCGGTTTTAAACACGCCCGAAAAATGATTATAGCTTAAGCCGCTTGCCCTTGCCGCTTCTGTCTCGGTAGCAGTTTCATAATTTTCTGTTATGTAAATCAATGCGCTTTTAATTGAATCGGGTATTTTTTTATCAGCCCCGATTGCACCCTGATTTCTCCAATACCTCAGAATCCATGTAAATATTTTTAGGATATTGGCGCGTATCGCAAGCTCAAAAGCGTAATCTTTCCCGTTCCACTCATCCATTATTTCAAGGCAGAGCTTTTCAATCCCCGCCTTCTCCGTTTCCTCTCTGTCAAAAAGTATTCTGTGAGGCGTATCGATTAAAAAGGGCATGGCATATTTATATTCCGCAAACGCCTGCTCGTCAGCATAGAGTATGTTCGGCGAAAATTTTACACAGATATATCTGCTGTCTCCGGGAAATTCCAAGCTGTGTAAATCGTTAGAATTAATAATTATTAAATCGCCATCCTTAAAGCTATACCGCTCGCTGTTAATATAAACAACAGCATCACTGCCCAATGAGTATAAAAACTCCACATAATTATGATAATGCCGTCTTGTCACCTTTTCGTTCGAGGCTTTCGCTTCAATATAAATACAATGTATCCAACTGTCCATTCCGTTTAATCTGAAGTTTTGTTCCAAAATCTTTTCCATATAATCACCGTAAATTTTCGATATTTTTTATTAAAGATATTATATCATAAAAGAAAGTATTATGCTATACTTTAGCTGTAAAAAATAAAAAAAGAGGTGTTTTTATGAATAAATTAAAAGTAGGAATTATCGGTCTCGGCGGCATATGCCGCGGCGCCCATATGCCGGGATATCTCAAAATGGATAACGTAGAAATTGCAGCAATATGCGATATTCTGCCCGAAAAAATCGACTCGTTTAAAAAAGATTTCAATATGCCGGACATCCCCTCATTTACGGATTACGGAGATTTGATTAATTTTGAAGGTCTGGATTATATCGATATTTGTACTCCAAACTATCTTCATTCAATAATTGCTGTTGAGGCAATGGAAAAAGGACTTCATGTATTCTGCGAAAAGCCCGACGCCGTATCTGTTGAAGAGGCGGAAAAAATGCGTGAGGCAGCAGAAAAATATTCTCGCCATCTGATGGTTATGCGCAACAACCGCTATCGTGCCACAGCAAAATACCTGAAGCAGTTCATTGCCGATGGAAAAATGGGCGAAATTTACTGCGGACGCTGCGGCTGGCAAAGACGCCGCGGGATTCCCGGAAAAGGCGGCTGGTTCACTACCAAGGCTCAATCCGGCGGCGGTCCTCTTATCGACCTGGGAGTACATATGATTGATTTGTCAATATGGCTTATGGGTAATCCGACTCCCGTTGCCGTTTCCGGCTGCACATATATGAAATTTGCCGACAGCAATGTTTCGGATTCAATAAATTCACATTTTGGCGACGCAAAGGAGGACGGCACCTTTGATGTTGAGGATTTAGCGATGGGATTTATCCGTTTTGATAACGGAGCATGCCTTCAGATTGAATTTTCATGGGCTTCCAACGTTGAAGAGGAACAGAGCTTTGTTGAGCTCCGCGGAACAAAGGCAGGCTCATGCTTTACAAGCAAAACCGGACGTCTGAAAATATTCACCGAGGACTACGGTCATTTGGTGGATTTGGAGCCGGTAACCGCCGACGACAACAAGTGTATGCCACAGCATGAGGCAAATCTGCGCCATTTTGCAGATGTGCTTTTGGGTAATTCCGAGCCGGATTTTGTGCCTGTTCAAGGAGTTAATATGATAAAAATTCTTGAAGCTATGTATAAATCCGCTGAAACAGGCAAGGAAGTACAGTTATAATTGGAGGAGAAACACATGAAAGTTACTGTATGGAACGAAAATCAACATGAAAAAAGTGAGCCCAGAGTTACCGAGCTGTACCCGGGCGGTCTGCATGAATACATAGCAGGATTTTTGAAATCGGATGATGTTGAGGTAAGAACGGCAACTCTTGATGATGAAAACTGCGGTCTTACCGATGAGGTGCTTGATGACACCGACGTTCTCCTCTGGTGGGGACACATGGCGCATGACAAGGTTCCCGATGAGGTTGTATCACGTGTGCACGACCACGTCTTAGGCGGCATGGGACTTATTGTCCTTCATTCGGGACATCATTCAAAAATATTCAGAAAGCTGATGGGCACTTACTGCAATCTGAAATGGCGCGACGGCGCAAGAGAGCGAATCTGGACTATTAAACCAAATCATCCCATTGCCGCAGGCATACCGGAAACCTTCGTCCTGGACCCGGAAGAAATGTACGGCGAACCCTTCGATATTCCCGAGCCGCAGGAGGTTGTTTTCATGGGCTGGTTCAACGGCGGTGAGGTTTTCCGCAGCGGCTGTACCTATGTGCGCGGAAACGGAAAAATCTTCTACTTCCAGCCGGGACACGAAACCAATTTGTCCTTTC
>JAQXUJ010000135.1 GCA_029219925.1 Clostridiales bacterium
TCAACATAAAGCTGAAGCTCGTTCATCTTATAGTACGCCATATCGTCAATCAGCTTTTTCAGTGTTTCGACCTTCGGAACCTTTCCGCGTGTTATGTCATGATAAAATCCGCGGAATCTAAAGTCCGGCTTGTCCTGTATGTATAAGCAGGGCACCATTTCCGCTTCGAATAGCTGCCTTAATGTCTGCACCGCATAAAATGCGCCCGCAGGTCCGTCTGCGGTTACGGCAATACTGTTCTCGGCGATTTCCAGCTCATAGCCCTCTCTGGCAGCACCGATTTTGAAGGACAACGCCACACCGTCCCGGTCGGACGGCAGCTTTTCTGCAGCCTTTTTTACACGGTCATCTGCTATTTCCGGCAAAATAACTGCCTTTTTCTTTAAAAAACCGCAGTTAATCTTCACCGTTTTCGGCATCGGAATTAAATTCAACATTTTCCATTCCTCCTATTTTATTAATAGCTTTTATCGATTTTGAATACTCTGTCGGCGACATTCCCGTCACCTTTTTGAACTGCCTTGAAAAATAATGCACGCTGTCATAACCCAGTATTTCCGCAATCTGTGACATATTGTAATTGCTTTCCCTTATGTATTTTTTCGCATAGTCGGTCTTTATGCGTATGAACCAGTCGATAGCGCCTGTGCCGAGGGTGCTTTTAAACGACGACTCAATAAAGGCCTTGCCGGTATTTGTATGCCTTGCCAGCTGCGACAGGGTTATCTTTTCCGATACATGCTCCGCCATATAGTCAAGAATATCATTCACAAGATTGGACGCTGTATTCTGTGTCATGGTAGTCGCAATATTGTTCACGTCCGCCCTTACAATGCTTATCAGAAGTTCTCCCAAATACTGTCTGATTATCTGCTCCGCACCGAACGGCACATTTTCCCGCCGTTCAAAAAATTTCGTGAATGGGTCGCCCAGCGAGGTTTTAAAAAGCGCCCCGCTTTCCCTGATTATACCCGAAATCAGCTCCCTCTGCCGGCTGCCCACCTTCATTACCTTTTTCTCGAAAAAGCTCATAGCTCTTGAATTTGATATAAAGGAAACTATGGCAATATTTGATATGTTTTTTCCGTCCGCCTTTAAATTATGCCATTCTCCCGGCTTATGGAAAATTATATCCCCCGTTTTGAGCAGAACCCGGTCCTTTTCGTAATATGCGTATATCTTCCCTCGGTCCACATACACAAGCTCCCAGAAATCATGACTTTCACCGGAAAACTCATAGTCCTTTGAAAACTCGAAATAATGAACGGTGACAATATCCTTTATTACTATACTGTCCCGCAGCTTCATAGGCAAATAGTCCATCATACACTATCCTTTCATCATTATAATTCAGCGCAGCCGCAAAGTCAACTCGGAATACGATTATGCAAATATTATATACGATTATGCAAATATTTTCAAGAGAAAAAAAAGTATAATAGTAATGAATGTTTAATTTTGGTGAAAAGGGAGAATTAAAATGGATAATTTGTCAGAAATTGCACAGCATTTTGCACTTGCATACGACGCCGAAACCTACGGCAACGGTCATATAAACGATACATACTTAATAAGTGGAAAACAATACATTCTGCAAAGAATTAATACCGAAATATTTAAAAAACCCGATGAGGTAATGGACAATATTGTTCGCATAACCGAGTATCTGCGCGGAAAGATTGCAAAAGAAGGCGGCGACCCGGACCGTGAAACTATGACGGTTATTCCTACCGTGGACGGCAAAAGCTATTATGCCGCTCCGTCAGGGAGCTGTTACCGTGTATATAAATTCATTTCCGGCGCTGTCAGCTATGACATCGCAGAAAATCCCAATCAGCTGTATCAGGCTGCCAGGGCATTCGGAAAATTTCAAAGACTGCTTTCCGATTTTCCCGCAGACGGTCTTTTTGAAACCATTCCGCAGTTTCACGACACCTTTAAACGCTTTAACGATTTGAAAAATTCCGTTTCGGCAGACGTTATGCGCCGTGCGGACAGCGTTAAGAAGGAAATTGACTTTGCTATGCGCTTTGAGGAGGAAACGAAGCTTATCGGCAGTCTTTTGGAAAGCGGCGCAATTCCCATGCGCGTTACCCACAACGACACAAAGCTGAACAACGTAATGCTGGAGGAAGGAACCGACCGTGGTCTTTGCGTAATTGACCTTGACACCGTTATGCCCGGTTCACTGCTCTATGATTTCGGCGACGCGCTCAGAACCGGCGCCGCAACGGCAGCCGAGGACGAAAAGGACTTGGATAAGGTCGGCTTTGACCTATCCCTTTTTGAAGCTTTTACGAAGGGCTTTCTTGAGGAAATGGGTACAAGCATTACCGAAAAGGAAATTGAGCTTCTGCCCTTCTCTGCAAAAATCATCACCTATGAGTGCGGCATACGCTTTTTAACCGACTATTTAAGCGGCGACACATATTTCAAGACGAAGTACCCGGAGCACAATCTTGACCGAACACGCACGCAGTTCAAGCTTGTGTCCGATATTGAGAAAAAAATGTCGGAAATGACTTCAATCATAGGCAAATACACAAAATGAGCTTTACCGGAGGTAACAACAGCATGATTTTAAAAAACGGAACTGTTTTAGACGACGACTTCACGTTCCGCACACATGATTTACAGTACGAAAACGGAATTATATGCGAAAACGGCACAGACGCCGAATCGGAAGACTGCACCGGCTGCTACATTGTGCCCGGTCTTATTGATATTCATATTCACGGCGCAATGGGCTTTGACTGCATGGATTTGTCCTTCGAGGCGATTAACACAATATCCTACTTCCTTGCCAAAAACGGCGTCACAACCTTCCTCCCCACGCTGATTACCCAGAGCGGCAAATGGCTCACGTCTGCGGTTAAAAATATCAGAGCGGCAAAAGAACGCGGTGTAAACGGTGCGGATATTGCAGGAATTTTTATGGAAGGTCCGTATTTTTCGGCAAAATATAAAGGCGCTCATGACGAAAAATTTCTGCGCAATCCCTCGCTGCAGGAATTTGACGAATTTTATGCGGCAAGCGGCGGCATGATAAACACAATCGGCGTAGCTCCTGAACTGGAAGGTGCAGCAGAGTTTATCCGAGCGGCAAAGGAACGTGTTAATATCGCAATCGGTCATACCGATGCCGACTACGATACCGCTATGTCGGCAATATCCGAGGGAGCGTCAAGACTTATTCATACCTTCAACGCAATGCGCCCCTTTACCCATCGCAGTCCCAACGCCATAGGGGCGGCTTTTGACAGCAATATATTCTGCGAATGTATCAGTGATGGATTTCATCTCTCTCCAAGCGCGGTAAGGCTGATTTATAAAGCTGTGGGCGCTGACAGAATGATTCTCATAACCGACGCCGTCCGTGCGGCGGGCATGGCAGACGGGAAGTACGACCTGGGCGGGCTTCCGATAACCGTTACGGGTGGCAGAGCTTACACAGCTGACGGCGCAATCGCCGGCGGCACCTCCACCCTGCTGATGTGCGTTAAAAAGGCTGCCGAGTTCGGCATTCCCATCGAAACAGCCTTTATGATGGCGTCGAAAAACCCGGCAAGGGCAATAAATGTTTTTGATGACCGTGGCAGCATCACTGTCGGTAAGCGCGCCGACCTTCTGATACTTAACAAGGATTTATCGGTAAAAAAGGTTATTATAAACGGCACCCCTTTGTTCCGCTAAGCGGTACAAGGGGGTTTTTGGTATTAGATATTTTCTGCACATAACCGTTTTCCCAATATGGATATTTTCAATAATCCATTGCATTATCAGCAAACATATGCTATAATATCCGTAAAAAAGGTCAATAACAGGTCATTTTATGCCAAAGTTGAGGTGCAGCATGAATTATTATTTTGAGAATCGCAGTTTTCCCATAGAGGTCAGACATACCAAAAATTTGGACTGTGAAGCCCATCTTCATGAGCATATTGAGCTTGCTTACATATACAATGGCAGCAGTCACCTCATCGTTGACGGCAAGGGATATAATCTTGAAAACGGCGATTTCTTTTTCATCTTCCCAAATCAGATACATATTTACGAAAATTCAGAAAAGCTTGAGTGTTTGCTCGCAATATTTACTCCGGACATTATTCCGGAATTTCGAGATATTCTCACAACCCGTATCCCGGAATCCTCTGTAATCCATGCCGGCGGTACGAGTATTGAAGATATTATGACACTGCTGTACAAAAGCAGGGACATTGACTCTCAGGAATTTCGGCGCGGTATGATGCTTTCCCTGTGCAGCATCGTCTTTGATTCCATGACGCTTAAAGAAATTGATATGTACAACATAGATACCCTTAAAAATATTCTCATTTATATTGACAGGCATTTTACCGAGCCAATAACCGTGGATACCGTTGCCGCCGCTCTTCATATCAGTCGCTCACGTCTTGCGCATATTTTCAGAGAAAAATTCGGAACCACCTTTACAAATCATATTACCTCGAAGCGTATCAACTATGCCTGTGAACTCCTGAAGGGTAGCGACGTATCTGTCACCGACGCTGCACTGCAATCCGGTTTTGGATCGGTGCGCACCTTTAACCGCGCTTTCATTAATCTGGTCGGCAAGACACCGCGGGATTTCCGCCGATGAAATTTACCTGTTTAATAGAGCCTATTCTCTTTCATAAATGAAAACAGGTCCGTTAATAACGAACCTGTAAAGCGGGACATAAGCTCTTTTTATTCATTCTCCGAAGCTTTTCGTTTCAAATCGTTCAGTACAACCGGATACAGCTGACAGCTCATACCGCCGTCCACAATTATTTCCGCTCCCGTCACATTCTTTGATTCATCGCTGCCCAGAAACCAAGCCGCATTGGCAATATCCTCAAAATCCGAAATATCACCGATTGGTGTCAACTCTCCGTTTACAATCTGTTTATTACCCATATCGCGCCATCGCTGTGTCTTAATCGTTCCCGGCAGTACCACATTACTGCGTATGCCGTATTGTCCTAAATCAAGGGCAAGCGCCTTAGACATTGCGTTAATTCCGCCTTTGGAGCTGCTATAGGCAATTCTGTTTGGAATTGCCCTGTATGCCGTGTTTGAGCTGATAAATACTATTGCGCCGTGATGATTCTCTCTCATTCTGACAGCTGCCTGACGTATTATCATAAAATTCCATACAAGATTTGTTTCAAAAACCCTCTGAAATTCCTCAATACTGCACTCAAAAAACGGCATTCCCTTTGCCGGGTCGTCACCAAATCCCATATCGGCAGAATTCAAGCACACCGTTTCGGCAAACAGCCCTCTCCGGTCAATATCGGCAAAAATATCCTTGACTCTCTGCTCATCGCGTATATCAAGGGCATATCCTGCTCCCTCCACACCGTATTTTTCGGCAATCTCCGCCGCTGCCTTTTCTGCCCTTTCTCCGTTTCGGCTTGTAACTATTACATTATATCCCTCTTTTGCAAAACGCTCGCCGATTGCATATCCGCTTCCAACCGTTCCGCCCGTAACAAATACTGCTTTTTTCATCACGAAAAACTCTCCTTATATCCTCTCTTTTACCCGCCTATCACTTTAAAAAATCACCGAAAACCAGCATAAGCGGTGTGTCCTTTACAGGTATATCCTTGATTAGATATACTCCTTCTCCCTGCTTTTCAATCATATTCTCCGGTATTTCATATATGCTTCCATCCATAATATCTACCAACCTAAAGCTTTCATATTCGGTAAAGAACTGCATATCCGTAGAGCTTTCCACCGAGGTTGTAAGTATAT
>JAQXUJ010000136.1 GCA_029219925.1 Clostridiales bacterium
TAAAACAGCATCCTTTTAAGTTACTTGTTTTCTATTGCCTCTTTTGCCTTCTTTGCAATATCATCTGAAGTAAGACCGTACAACTCAAACAGCTCAGCAGGCTTTCCGGAACGCCCAAATTTATCTGTACCAATTATTTTAACGGTACAGGGAGCATTCTCAGATACTACCTCGGCAACAGCGCTACCCAGTCCTCCGTAAATTGAGTGCTCTTCGGCTGTCACTATTGCGCCTGTTTCTTTAGCGGCTTTTATAATAATATCCTTGTCAATTGGCTTAATGGTGTGTATGTTGATAACACGTGCGGAAATTCCATCAGCTATGAGCTTTTCCCTAGCTTCAAGAGCTTTTTCAACCATCAAACCGGTTGCGATTATGGTGACGTCACTTCCGTATGCAAGCTGAACGCCTTTGCCAAGCTCAAATTTGTAATCTGCATCATTTATGTCCTGAACTGCAAGTCTGCCGAAACGCATATATACAGGACCGTCATGGTCTATGGCAGCCTTAACGGCGAGCTGCGCCTCTATATCATCAGCTGGATTGATTATAACCATGTTAGGAATAGAACGCATAAGAGCAATGTCCTCAAGACATTGGTGAGATGCACCGTCCTCGCCAACGGAAATACCGGCATGTGTTGCGCCTATTTTGACATTCAGATTAGTATATCCGATTGAGTTTCTGACCTGCTCAAATGCTCTGCCCGCTGCAAACATAGCAAAAGTAGAGGCAAAGACTATTTTCCCGCAGGAAGCAAGTCCCGCTGCGACGCACATCATATTTGCCTCCGCAATGCCGGCGTTAAAAAATCTTTCGGGATATTCTTTTTTAAACATTTCGGTTTTGGTTGATTTTGAAAGATCTGCGTCCAACACCACAATTCTTTCATCGCTGCCGTACTTTACCAAAGCAGCTCCGTATGATTCTCTTGTTGCTTTTTTTGCCATTATAAATTCGCCTCCAAATCCGAAATAATTTTATCAAGTTCAGCTATCGCCTGTTCATACTGTTCGTCACTTGGCGCCGCACCGTGCCATCCGGCGTTATTTTCCATAAATGATACATTTTTTCCTTTTACTGATTTCATAATAATCGCCGTAGGCTGTCCTTTTGTTGCAATAGCTTCATTTACAGCCGATTCCAGGGAGTTAAAATCATGGGCGTCCGCAATAACTGTGTGCCAGCCGAAGCTTTCAAATTTTTTATCTATAGGATTAGGATTCATAACATCGGAAATATTTCCGTCAATCTGAAGCCCGTTATTATCAATAAATATTGTGAAATTATCCAATTTATAATGAGCGGCAAACATTGCCTGTTCCCATACCTGACCTTCTTCAAGTTCACCGTCGCCGAGGATTGAATATACACGGTAATCCTTATTGTCCAGTTTAGCGGCAAGAGCCATGCCACCTGCGGCAGATATGCCTTGTCCAAGCGAACCGGTAGACATATCAATTCCCGGAATTTTGTTCATGTCCGGATGCCCCTGAAGATAACTGTCTGTTCGGCGGAAGGTTGCAATATCCTTTTCGGGAAAGAAACCCTTATATGCGAGAATTGAATAAAGCGCCGGACAGGTGTGTCCCTTTGACAGCACAAATCTGTCACGGTCGGGTAATTTCGGATTTTTAGGGTCAATCCTCATAACCTCGCAGTAGAGATAGGTAAGTACGTCTGCAATTGAAAGCGAACCTCCGGGATGACCCGATGATGCGCTGTGAACTGCCGTCAGTGCGTTTTTTCTGACTTTATTCGCTATAATCGCCAGTTCAGTTTGTCTTCTTTTTTCCATGTGTTTCTTCCTCCTGCTTTAAATTTGTATTTAAATTATCAAATGCTGCTTCCATAAGCTCGGAAAGACGGTCATGCTTTCCGGAAAGATGCAGATAACCTAACAGAGCCTCAAATCCGGTAGCCCTGCGATAGTCTATAAGATTTGCATTTTTGGGTACGGTTGCCGATTTTGCGTTTCTGCCTCTTTTATATATTGCGTGCTCTTCTTCCGTCAAGAGTGGTTCGATTACCTCCATTGCTTCGCTTTGTGCTTTGGCGTTTACATAATTAATATTTTTTCGATGCAGCCTGTAAGCGGGCATATCCGAATTATCAAAAAGAACCCTTTGCCGAGTGTAAAGCTCGTATACCGCGTCGCCGATATATGCCAGAACAAGTGCTGAGTATATTCCGGGCTCTCTCATTCTGCGTATGACCATTTTACGCCCAGGGGCGTATCCTTCAATATAATATTTCTTGCCTTAAGCTCGTCACGGATACGGTCGGCCTCCTGCCAGTTTTTGTTTTTTCTTGCTTCATTGCGCTTTTCTATGAGAGCCTCGATTTCTGCGTCTATATCATCCTGTTTCTGCTTCATAAACAGTCCCAGAACATCGCCAAGCTCATGTATTGATGAGAGCGTTTCGGAAATAACCGATTTGGAATTATCACCTTTCTGTGAAAGATTTTTATTGGCAGCAGAAACAATATCAAAAATTGCGGAAATTGCGTCGGCAGTATTCAAGTCATCATCCATGGCATCTTTAAACCGTTTTTTAGCGGTCACAATATCGGAAAGCAGTTCGGTTTCAGCCAAATTTTCACTGCGTTCTTCAGCCTTTGACGCCAAAAATTCAAGGTTATTGATGCAATTGTATACACGCTCCATTGCCGACTGAGCCTGCTGCATCAACTCATCGCTGAAATTCACCGGACTTCTGTAGTGTGCTGACAGCATGAAAAAACGTATAACCTCCGGCTTATATTTTTTTGTGATATCACGTATCGTGAAAAAATTACCCAGCGACTTACTCATTTTTTTATTGTCAATATTTATATACCCGTTATG
>JAQXUJ010000137.1 GCA_029219925.1 Clostridiales bacterium
TACCATTGGCAGCAATTGCTGGATTGCAGGAAATGTTACCATATGCGGAGGAGTTACTATCGGTGATGGTTGTGTTATTGGTGCGGGAAGCGTGGTTACAAGGGATATTCCTTCAAATTCACTTGCAGCGGGAGTGCCATGCCGTGTAATTCGAGAGATAACAGAGGAAGATTCATTGGAAAATCATCCCGAATTGTTCTGAGATAAACTATTTCAGAATATTAATAAAAATATGAAAGGGATAAATAAAACGAAATTTAATGTAACTTAATTAAAATGGATAAGAGAACCAAAGCCGAGTGTTCTTAAGGACAGTAAAAGGTCGTAGCAGATTGCTACGACCTTTAATTATTATTTGATTACAAAATTTCAATATTTATATTTGTTTTATCTCTCATATAATTAATAAATGGTGCTATGCTGTCGGCGGATAAAAATTCTCTATTCTGATATCCCTGTGTTTTTCCGAGTTTAATTGACTTATGAATTCCCAAAGGATGATACGGTTCGATATGTATGGCGACAACATTCCTGAGTTCATTTGCGAGATTTGCAATCTTGTTAAAATGATTTTCCGTAAAATTGACATCAGGGATTATCGGGCAACGCAAGATGATTTTTGCCCCTATACTATCAAGATAAAAGAGGTTTTTTAATATTTTTTCATTGGAAACACCTGTATACTTAATATGTTCTTTTTCAGAAAGCAACTTTATGTCATAAAGCCACAAATCAACATATTGAATTATTTCATTTAATTGTTTATGGCAATAACCGCTTGTTTCAACTGCAGTATGAACTCCGGCTGTTTTTGTTTTTTTCAGAATTTCCAAAGAAAAATCATATTGCATCAAAGGTTCTCCGCCCGAAAGTGTAATACCACCGCACGATTGTTTATAAAATTCTGCATCTCTTAAAATTTCATCCATAACTTCATCAACTGTTACCTCTTTCCCACAGAGTTCAAGGGCATTAACCGGACATTTCCGGACACATTCCATGCATTTTTTACAGTTATCATGCAAAAAAATATGTTTTTCGGCATCAAATATATGTTGATTGTGACCGCATGCTTTTTCACACTGCTTGCAGTTTATGCATTTTTCCGGTTCGAAAAAAATTTCAGGATAAACAGATTTTGATTCCGGGTTATGACACCATATGCAAGAAAGCGCACATCCCTTTAAAAAGACCACTGTACGTATACCGGGCCCATCACTTGTTGAAAAGCGCTGAATATTAAATATATTTCCCGTCATTTATATTATATGCTCCGTTCTTAAAATCAACTCTTCCTGCATTTCAGGAGATAACTTTACAAAGTAATCACTGTAACCGCCTATTCTTACAACAAGGTCTTTATATCTCTCCGGATTTATCACTGCCTTTTCCAGTGTTTCTTTATCAATTACATTGATTTGCATTTCAAATCCGCCTCTTTTGAGATATGTTTTAATCAGGCTTTTCATGGTATCAAGAGAATGCCTGCCCAGTGACTTCTTTGAAAACTTCATATTTACTGCAATACCGCCGATGAGTTCATGATGTGCCCATTTTGTAGAAGATAAAATAGAAGCGGTAGGGCCTTTCATTTCTCTGCCCTGACACGGACCCGAGCCGTCACCGAGGGGGAAACCGGCTTTTCTGCCGTCAGGAGTTGCACCTGTTTGTCTTCCGAAACGCTCATGCATAACCCAACAAAAAACGCTTGGTATAAGATTTCCGTTTGTATGCATTCCTTTGTATTTCTTACATTCTGATATAATGTGTTCCGTTATTTTCCCAAACAAGCAGTCAACCTCATCAATGTCGTTACCATATTTCGAAATAGAATTTAATAAACGCTGACTGAAAATTTCATTATTCTCAAAGTTACTGTCGAGTATCTTCTTAAACTCTTTGATGCTGAGTTCTTTCAAGTCAAATACAATTTGCTTTAACGCATACAAAGAATCTACCAAGTTTGCCATTCCTACGAAACTTGGCATAATCCAGTTATATCGTGCACCACCCTGTTCAATATCTGTTCCGCGCTCAAGACAATCATTCACAAAACAGGAAAGAAAAGGATTCATTGAGTTTTCACTGCGATATTTTCTGTCTGCATTTTCGTTCTCAAAGTTACTTTTGATTTTAGCATCAAGGTTTGCAAACAAAGTTACTAATAGCTCATCCATGTCAGTGTATTCTCTGTCAAGAATATCAAGCAGAAGCTGAGGCATATTCGTATACGGACTTGCTACCCAGACATTGGAAGAAGCTACCGGCGTAATCTCAACGCAAGTGCTGTGAATATAGTTGTGAGCTTCTTTTTCGGGAATGCCATAGCATTTTAATCCTTTTGTTATAATATCATCGTTAAATATTGCCGGGTGTGAACAACCGTGTGATATAATTTCGCAGGCTTTTTCCAGATACATGTCGTCCATCTCCTCAGTATAGCATAGCCCAACGGAGGGATAAACCAGTCTTATGTCGTCTACTACCTGCATACACATATCGGTAAGCTCATTTGCAACAATGTTATTGTTTTCGTCACGGCCTCCGACCATATAACCGCTCGACAAACCGTTTGGCACACGGTTGTTGATTTGTATTCCAAGGCAATTTAAAAGCAACTGTGCATATTCTTTTGTGATAACACCATTTCCTATATCTTTAAGATAGTATGGCAATAAATACCGGTCCGGATGCCCCAACTGAAACTGCTGCGGACAATACCGAAAGGGGTTGAGAGAAAGACAAAAAGTAATAAAATGCACAGCTTGTATTGCTTCGTAAAAACTTTCAGCAGGATTGGCAGGTACTTTTCTGCATATTTCTGATATTAGTTTAAGCTCTTTGCATCTGTTTGCATCCGTTGAATTTTCTGACAGCCTTGCTGCTTCGTCAGCGTAACGTTCTGAAAAACTTATAACTGCTTCAAGGCATTTTTTACATGTAAGATAAAATTTCTTTTTGCTATCATCGCAATTTAAGAGATAGATATTGATTTTATCAATGATACCGTTTAATCCGCAATTTAATATGAGTTCATAATCAACAGCCATATGTGAATCCTGGCCGACTCCTGCTTTTATCGATTCCTCTTGTGCAATCGACAAATATTTATTCAACCACTCACATTCCTCGGTGGGCAACAACTTTTTATTGCATTTTCCCACGATAAGCTCATCTTCGGATATAGATGGCGTCAAGTTAGAAAATGCAAAACAGAAGGCTTCTGCATAGCGGTCTTCTTTTGACGTCTTTTGACTGCCACTATAACACTTGTAGAACTTATAAAAAAATTCATCATAGCAAATTCCATTCTCCAAAGCCATCATGCGTAATTTCTTTATTCTTTTCATAACGAAATATCCTTTCTTTTTTCTTGCATCATAACATGATTTATGATATAATAATAGTGAAAAAAGGTCAAAATTATGTATTATCGTATCAAATGAGGCGGAGAAATGGATATTAAATTTCATTGTGATTCAAAACAAAATTTCAAAAACGAACATCAACAAGTTCGCGCATTTTTATATACTGATTATTCAATTGAACCCCATAATCACGATTTTTATGAGATGAATATTATCATGAAGGGAAAAGGAACGCATCAAATTGAGAATGCATGCTTCCGTGCTGAAACCGGAGATGTATTTATGATACCTCCAATGAGGATACATTCATATTACGACACCGAAGATTTAGATGTATATCATATTTTATTGCATAAGGATTTTATCAGCAATAATCAAAAGGAAAACTCAAGTATTCCGGGTTTTGTTCAATTTACTGAGATTGAACCATTTTTACGCCAGAATTTTTCAAAGAAAATGTTTCTACATCTTTCTCACGGACAAATATTGCAGTTAAAAACCGACTTAGCCTTTATTGAGGACAATAGTGTTTATGATACAAAAGAAATGTTGCCTTTAAAAAAACATACAATCTGGAAAATCTTATATTGGCTTTCTGCCTTGCTTTTTGATCAAATATATGATAAAAACAAAAAGACTTTGAATAAACATGATATTGAAATTATCAGAACTCTTGAATATATACATCAAAACTACGATAGTAAAATAACTATTGATTTGTTAAGTCAAAAATCGTTTCTTTCACGTTCGACATTTCTCCGTCGCTTTCGCGATGTATGTGAATGTACACCAATGGAATATGTAAACAGATACCGCTGTAAAAAAGCCCTGGAAATGATAGATAACACATGCTTATCAAAAACAGAAATTGCATATCATTGTGGATTTTACGATTTATCTCATATGGAGCGGACAATGAAGCAATTATGTTCGTTACTGTAACGAGCAGGGAAGATGTGTACCATCTTCCACGATTTTAGGATAATCCTAATACCATATACAATAAACCCCGAAACAAATTTTGTTTCGGGGTTTAAACTGTCCTTAAGAACACTTGGCATATAGTTTCGGCGTTTTTCCGGTATCTATGCGATTTTTGAAAATGGCGGAGAAGGAGGGATTTGAACCCTCGCGCCGGTTGCCCGACCTACACCCTTAGCAGGGGCGCCTCTTCGGCCTCTTGAGTACTTCTCCTTATCAGATAAAAACAGCATACAAACACAATTGCTTCCGACACAATTTAATTGGTATGCCTTACTCATTATTAAAAAAATGGAGGAGAGCGTGGGATTCGAACCCACGGACGCTTTCACGTCACCGGTTTTCAAGACCGGCTCTTTCGACCGCTCAGACAGCTCTCCATGTGCGTTTAACAATCCTCATTATTATACCAAAAAAAACAGAGCTTGTCAACACTTTTTTCAATTATTTTTCCCATACTTCCAAATATTTTTCATAATCAGTCCGCCAATCCTCGTCGCTGCGACTCTTCCCAACAAAATATTCCGTCGTTTTTGCGAAGTATTCCGAAAACTTCTCTGCTCCCCAAACATTTAGATGGGTCCCATCAAAAAAATCCCGCTTTAAATCCAGGCCAATTTCATCGTATTTCAAATTGTAATCTGCGAACAAAACCCCCTCCTTATCGGCAATCTCCTTTACCGCATTATAATACCGTTTCTCCTCCACGGTACTGTTTGACGGCGCTTTCACAAGCATCAACTGCACGTTACTCTTTCTGCACAGATCTATTATCTTATATAAATATTCAAGATTTTTCCGGTTAAGCTCTGTCCTCCCCATTTCCTCGGAAGTATCGGTATATACAACATCGGGGCAAACCTCATCAAGCACATAAAACCCTTTTGAATAATCTGTCATGTCCGACCTTTTATAAGTAAAATCCTGCTCACTCAGGTCACTCCACCGCGAATGATACTTAACGAATCGGCACAACAGTCCAAATCGTTTGCCCTTAGGCGCCGATACCATCGCCATCTCCACTTTGTTTCGTGACAGCGGCATATTATCACAAAATGTGTAATTAACACCATCGTCATAATATTCATCATTCTTCGAAAACATTAACACATCCATAACCGCAACATCCGGCTTTTGACGTTTAAATGCGTCAACCATGTAGTGATATGTAGCCCAAACGGGCTGCTGCTGTGTGGCAAAAACATAGGATTTTACCCCCGTTCTTTCCCAAATTACAAGAGGATTAAAGCTGCAATAGGTGTTTGATGACCCAAAATATATTACGTCGTATTCCTCCTCCGGACTGTTATAAAACCCGTCAATTTTCGCCGTAACATTCCACCAGCCCGACAATTCCTTACGGCACAGAACATTATCGCACAAAATAAAACCAACCGCAAAAATCAGCGCAAATACTATCACGCCGATAATTCTTTTTATTTTATTCATGCTCCGCACCTCCTGTTCAGAATTGGAAATAAATAAACTGCGACGCCGAAAACTCCGGTCCGTAAATCCCGAAAACCAGAACGGCAAACAAAAGCCCCAAATAAACCGGCCATCTTGCAAAAACATGCATGCCTTCAATCTTCCGGATAATGCCGTCTCTGCTTTCCGCTGAGCTGACCGCGATAAGCAGCGCTGCAGCAGCTATCAGAACCGTTACATTCGCTATATCAAGCCCCATGGCGGTAATTCCTCCGTTATAAATAGACCATGGTGCAAAATCGGTAAAAATTGATTTAATAACGGCAATTGCCTGGGACAAATCCGCACTTCGAAAAAAAATCCACGCAAATGTTACCAACGAAAAAGTAATGCACCTCTGAAACCATTTGTACTGCGGTGTCTCCCGGTCAATATCCAAAACGACGCACACAAATTTCCTGAAATTTTTACCGGCGTCACCAATCACCTGGTATATTCCGTGTACAGCACCCCATATGACGTAGTTCCAGCTGGCGCCATGCCACAGACCGCTCACCACAAACACAACCATCAGATTAAAATACTTACGCAGCTTTCCCTTTCGGTTTCCGCCCAGCGGAATATACAGATAATCTCTGAACCACGTAGACAGCGAAATGTGCCAGTTGCGCCAAAACTCCGCAATTGAAGTAGAAAAATACGGATGATGGAAGTTATCCATAAGTTCAAAGCCCATAACCCTCGCCGCACCCTTGGCAATGGTTGAATAAGACTCAAAATCGCAGTAAATCTGCAGCGCAAAACAAACAGTTGCTATCGCCAGCTGCACACCTGTAAAGTCCGCCATGTTATTATATACGGTATTTACTACGATTGCGGCTCTGTCCGCAATGACAAGCTTAAGAAAAAATCCCCACAGCATCAGAAGCAGACCACCCCGAACCCGTTCGTAATTGAAATAATGCTTATCGTTTACCTGTGCAAGAAGGTTCTTTGACCGCTCGATAGGTCCCGCCACCAGCTGTGGGAAAAAGGACACAAACAGCGCATATTTAAGGGGATTTTTCTCCGGGGCAACGTCACGTCTATATACGTCCACCGTATAGGAAAGCGCCTGAAAGGTATAAAAGGAAATTCCTACAGGCAGAATAACGTCAAATTTCGGCTTAAGCTCGCTTAAATGCAGCATTGCCCTTACCGCATTAATGTTATCCATAGTAAAGTAAAAATACTTAAAATAAAACAATATCGCAAGATTTAGCGTGAAGCTTGCGGCTACGGTAAGCTTTCGGGCAAGAGGAGTTTTTCCCTTATCAATAAATATGCCGCTCAGCCAGGTAATGACGGTGGAAACGGCAATCAAAATTGCATATTCGGGATTCCAGCACATGTAAAAATAGTAGCTTGCCGCCAGCAGCCACAGGTATTTTACACGCTGGGGAATCAGAAAGTATACCAGCGTGACAACAGGGAAAAATATTAAGAACTGTAGCGAATTAAAAAGCACACGGTATACCTCCAATCACAGCTATTTTTTTCGACTTTCCAGCCATATAACAAGCACCGACACATCGCTGGGCGAAACTCCGGAAATTCTCGACGCCTGTCCCAGGGACTTTGGCTTAATCCTATTAAGCTTCTGACGTGCTTCCAGGCGCAGACCGTGAATTTCCGAATAGTCACATTCCTCCGGCAGCAGCCGTTCTTCCATCTTTTTGAACTGTTCCACTTGCTGCTTCTGACGTTTGATATACCCTTCGTATTTCAGGCGGATTTCAGCCTCTTCCCACACGTCATGAGGCAGCACCGGCCGGTCTTTATCTATTTTCTCAAGCTTTTCATAGGTAATCTGCGGTCTTTTCAGCGCATCGGAAAGACGCAGCCCGGCAATAACCGGCGTTGTTCCGTTTTCCTCAAAAATCGGATTAATCTCCTCCGGTGAAACCGACGTGTGCATAAGTCGCTCCACCTCTTTATCAATCATGTCCATTTTTTTACGGAATTTCTCGTACCGCTCCTCCGAGATAAGTCCGGCGCGGTAACCGATTGGCGTCAAACGTTCGTCGGCGTTGTCCTGCCTTAAAAGCAAGCGGTATTCGCTTCTGGATGTCATCATTCGGTACGGCTCGTTTGTGCCCTTTGTTACAAGGTCGTCAATCAGTGTGCCGATGTATCCGTCATAGCGTTTCAGTATAACAGGCTCTTCGCCTTTTAGCTTAAGCGCCGCATTGATGCCTGCGATAAGTCCCTGTGCGCCTGCCTCCTCATACCCGCTGGTTCCGTTAAACTGACCGGCACCGTATAGTCCGTGCCAATCCTTAAATTCAAGGGTAGCATAAAGCTGGGTGGGGTCGCAGCAGTCGTATTCAATAGCATATGCAGGACGCATGATTTCTACATTCTCAAGACCCTTTATGGTCCGCAGCATTTTAAGCTGAATATCCTCCGGAAGTCCCGTCGAAATTCCCTGTGCGTACATTTCCCGAGTATCCAGTCCCATTGGCTCCATAAAAAGCTGATGTCTCGGCTTATCCTTAAATTTCACAACCTTGTCCTCAATGGACGGACAGTACCTGGCACCCACACCTTCGACTCTTCCGCTGTATGTGGGGGTTCTGTCAAGATTATCCATGATTATTTTGTGGGTTTTGGCATTGGTATAGGTAAGCCAGCAATAAGCTTTATTTTCACCGGGATTTTCCGTTTCAAAGGAAAAAGGTACGATTTGTTCGTCCCCCTCTTCCCGTTCCATTGCGTCAAAATTTATGGTATCGCCGTGAATTCTTGCCGGTGTTCCGGTTTTAAATCTTCTTATTACAATACCCTTTTCCTTTAGATTTTTTGACAGTCCGTTTGCCGGGAACATTCCGTCGGGACCTGATTCCCGCTCATATTCGCCAATCATTATTTTACCCTTCAAATATGTTCCTGTAGCAATTACAACGGCGCGTGCGCCGTACATTGTCCCCAAATGCGTCACTACACCGCGGACGTTATTAGCATCGTCCATCAGCACGTCCACAATTTCCGCCTGTTTTATCTGCAAATTAGGCTGGCTTTCCACCCGTTTTTTCATCTCTCGATGATAGCTTTTACGGTCAATCTGACATCTCAGAGAATGGACAGCGGGACCTTTTCCCACATTGAGCATTTTTGACTGAATAAATGTTTTATCCGCAGCGCGCCCCATTTCGCCGCCGAGGGCGTCTATTTCACGTACCAGATGCCCCTTTGCCGTGCCACCGATGCTGGGATTGCAAGGCAGATTGCCAATGGCATCAAGACTTATCGAGAACATAACCGTTTTCATGCCAAGCCGTGCCGCGGCAAGTCCCGCCTCTATTCCGGCATGCCCCGCTCCGATTACTGCCACGTCGTAGTTTTCAAGAAATTCCGATTCCATTTTACTCCTCGCCCTCCGGTTTCTGCATGGTGTCAATCAGCTTCCGTTTTATTACTCTCGCCGAATAGAAATCAATGGGAAAGCGCATAAAGCTGAGCCAGAAGAATACCATCAGCAGCACTATCGCAATCGGGGTGAAAAAGCTTAGCGCAAAGAAAGTTATTGTCCCAATAATTATGGTAAGCAAAATATTCATAGGCATTGCTGCAAACGCCATAATCAGTGAATTTTTAATTGTTGCATAAATTTTGTTTTCAAAGGTAACCCCAAACTGGTATACATAATAATGCAAAAATGTGTATATCATGGCGGCAATAATTAGAACGCATACAATGTATTTTCCAAAGGTATATCCCGATTGGTACATCCCAATGTAAAATTTAACCGCAATCGCACCGGTAATCAGCACAATAATATCCGCAAGCATCATAACTATCCCAAGCTTGAAATTTTCCTTAATTTTATCAAAAAAATCAGGGGTAAGGAAAACATGCTCCTCCCTGGCAAAGCTACGCATCAGAAATGTGTATCCGCAGGAGGCGGGGCCCGTCCCCCAAAGTACCGTCAAAAGCACGGTGCAGATTAGTATTGTCTGCGACGAATGTTCGCTGCTTCCCGTCAGTGTCGACAGCGCAAAAAAGCTCGCGAAATGGTAAATAAGTATAACCGGCAGACTCACAAAAAAGTAAAGCATATTGCTCTTTATCAAAAGTCCCAGCTTACGCCACAGCAGCTCAAAAAAGAGAAATATCCCCTTCTTTTTCGGAGCGTCCTTTTCGATGCCCTTGCCGGGCTTTTCGTAATTATTAAACAGTCCCATTGTATTACATTCCTCTCAAAAAACATAGCTATTGCTATTGTATCATAATTTAAAATATGTTACAATATATTTATAGCGAATTTTTACAAAAAATTAAAAAAGGAGACAAAATTTTGAAGGAGATTTTAGTGAACAGAAACGACGCCGGACAGCGTTTGGATAAATTTTTAACCAAGCTTTTACCGGGCATGCCCCAAAGCATGCTTTATAAAAGCCTCAGAAAAGAATGCGTCAGAATAAACGGAAGGCATATTAAGGACGGTGCGGTTCGTCTGAAGGAGGGGGATGTTCTCCGGCTTTATCTGAAGGACGATTTTTTTGAAAAACCCGACCCCGACTCCGTATTCCTTAATATAACTCCCCGGCTGGACATTGTATATGAGGATGAAAATATTATGCTCCTGAACAAAAAGCAGGGTATGTGCGTTCATGCCGGCAGCGACGGGGAAATCGACACGCTCATCGAGCATGTAAAGGCATATTTATACCGAAGCGGCGAATTTAATCCGGAGGCAGAAAACACCTTTGTCCCCGCCCTGGCAAACCGTATTGACCGCAACACCGGCGGAATAGTAATAGCAGCAAAAAATGCCGAGTCCCTGAGAATTTTAAATCAAAAAATAAAAGACAGGGAAATAGAAAAGCGCTATCTTTGCATGGTGTACGGGCATTTAGAAAAAAAATCCGGTGAAATCCGCGGATTTTTGTTAAAGGATGAGGGCAAAAAGCAGGTCTATGTCTATGATACGCCCAAAAGTGGCGCAAAAACCATGCTCACCAAATATCGTGTTATTGAAGAGTATAAAGACTGCTCCCTTGTGGAAGCCAAGCTGGAGACCGGACGCACCCACCAAATCCGCGCCGGCTTTGCGCATATTGGGCATCCGCTTCTGGGCGACGGCAAGTATGGAACGAACGAAATCAACCGCCGTTTTCCCTATTCCTGTCAGGCTCTTTATTCCTATAAGCTGCGTTTCTCCTTTACTTCAGACAGCGGTATTCTGGAATATTTAAACGGCAGGGAATTTGAAATAAAGAATGTGCGGTTTGCAGAAAAGAAGTAACAGACTTCCTTGTTTTTGTACTAAAAATTCATCCTCCCAAATATATATGTAGTAAACCTGTACTATGTATAAGGAAAAGGAGGAGCAGTAAGTGACAGATTACAGTATTTATCAGGATATAAAGGAGCGTTCGGGCGGCGACGTATATATCGGCGTAGTAGGCCCGGTGCGCACGGGCAAATCCACCTTTATCAAGAAATTTATGGATTTGCTGGTTATTCCGAATATTGAAAACGCCTATCAGGCGGAAAGAACTCGTGATGAACTGCCGCAGTCGGCTCAAGGACGCACAATAATGACCACCGAGCCTAAATTTATCCCCAACGAGGCGGTGGAAATTAACCTGGGCGACAATGCTCGCATGAACGTACGCATGATTGACTGCGTGGGATATGTTGTGGACGGGTCAACGGGATACATCGAAGATGACTCGCCGCGCATGGTATCCACACCCTGGTCGGACGAACCAATGCCGTTTTATGAAGCGGCGGAAACGGGAACCAAAAAGGTTATCTGTGAACATTCCACCATTGGGCTTGTGGTAACAACCGACGGTTCTATCTGCGAAATTGACCGTGACAGTTATGTTCCGGCGGAAAACAGGGTTATTTCCGAGCTGAAACAGATTAACAAGCCGTTTATCGTGGTACTGAATTCTGTCAACCCCAATTCCCCAAGCTGTCGGACGCTGAAGTCCGAGCTGGAGCAAAAGTACGGAGTTCCGGTGGTTGCTGTTAACTGTCAGGAGCTTACCGAAAGCGATATTCATTCCATCATTGAAACGGTTCTCTTTGAATTTCCGCTGCAGGAAATCCGCATTAAGCTGCCTTCATGGGTTATGCAGCTGGGCGGCGGTCATTGGCTGTCAAGAAAAATTAATGACGCAATTCATGATGAAATCCGGCCGGTGGAAAAAATCAGCAATGTCTGTACCCTATGTAAAAATCTTTCAGGATATGATTTCATACGTTCCTCTGATATAGACGGAATAGATTTAGGCTGTGGCAATGCCGTGCTGCGGCTTTCAACGCCGGAAAAACTGTTTTATCAGATTTTGGGAGAGGAATCCGGATTTGAGATTACCGGAGAGGAGTCGCTGATCGGATTAATACGCGACCTGTCGCGGACAAAAGCTGAATACGATAAGGTTTCCTATGCACTGCATCAGGTCAGAGAATGCGGCTACGGCGTGGTTTCGCCGACAACCGACGAGCTGACCCTCGAAGAACCCAAGATAATAAAACAGGGCGGTCGCTACGGCGTTAAGCTAAAAGCATCCGCACCGAGTATACATATGATACGTGCCAATATTCAGGCAGAGGTAAGTCCAATTGTCGGGACGGAAAAACAGTCGGAGGATCTGGTTCATTATCTTCTGGACGAATTTCAGAATGATCCCACAAAAATATGGCAATCGAATATTTTCGGCAAATCCCTATATGAGCTTGTGAATGAGGGCGTTAACAACAAGCTCGCAAAAATGCCCGACGAGGCGCGCCAAAAACTGGCGACAACCCTCGAACGAATCATCAACGAGGGCAGCGGAGGATTAATTTGCATAATTTTATAAAAATTCTTTCTGCCGCCATGCTTTGCGCATTACTTTGCTCTTGTGCGGGCAGGGTCACGGTGGAAATGATTGATAAATCCTACGCTACCGATTCCGTGAAAGTAAACGCCCAAATTCCGCAGCTTTCCGGCCTTCCCGGGAAGGATTTACAGGAATCTGTAAACAAGGAGATTTTTTCTGCTGCAACCGAACTTTTAGACAGCTTCTCACAGTCGGCAAAGGAAACCGGCGAACAATCGGTATTTGATATGCAAACCACCGAATACTACAATAGAAATAATTTTTTATCTCTGGTAACTCAGATAGATTATTTTGCCCGCAAAACCCACAAAAACAGCTGCCGCATCACTAAAAACATCAACGCTGCCGAAGGCTGTGAGATTCGGCTCGGCGACCTTTTCGAGGATGACGGATATATCGACACCCTGAACGCTCAGATAGAAAGGGAAATAACCGAACATCCGGAAAAATACGCCGATTTATGGCAAAAGCCCAGGATTACGCAAAACCAGTGCTTTTACATCGACGGCAGCCACCTGGTTCTTTATTACCCTCCCTATGAGCTGTCCTATTATGAGCGCGGATTTGTGGAAATTCCTGTTAACCTCGAAGATTTATCAATATGTCTTAAGGAAGAGTACCGAAATATATTTCTGCGCTGATGTTTACAGTACTTTCAAAGAAACCCTAATAATACTCCGCAAGATCAACGGTATCTTGCGGATTTTTTTGTTTAGAATTAAAATTACAGGCGATTTTAACCAACACCAATGCTGTTTTTATGTTTTTTTCTGTATTTTATATATACTTGATTTTGGCATTTATTTAGAGTATAATAAAAGGTAAATATACCCGATTGAGAAAGGGCAAATAAAATGAAGCTTATCGATATTCTAAAAAAATCCACACTATCGCTTTCCTTTGAGGTTTTTCCGCCCAAGAACAGCACCTCCTTTGAAAATGTCAGGCTCGCCACTGAGGAGATTGCCGGGCTTAATCCCTCGTTTATGAGCGTTACATACGGTGCTGGCGGCGGTACAAGCCGCTACACTCTTGAAATCGCCAAAAGCATTAAGGCAAAGTATAATGTTCCCATGCTTGCGCACCTGACCTGCGTTTCCTCTACAAAAGAAACGGTTATCTCACAGATAGAGGAAATGAAGAAGCTCGGTATTGAAAATGTTATGGCGCTGCGGGGAGACTTAACTCCGGAGCTTGAAAACACCGACCGACACGGCTGGCAGTACCGTCATGCGGTAGACCTGATTCATGAGCTTAAAAACAGCGGCGCCGACTTTTGTATCGGCGGAGCATGCTATCCCGAAATCCATCCCGAAAGCAGAAACCAGAAGGAGGATATTCTTCACCTTAAGGAGAAGGTTGACGCCGGCTGCGACTTTCTGACAACTCAGATGTTTTTTGACAACAACCTCCTATATAATTTCCTTTACAAAATACGCGAAGCCGGCATAACTGTGCCGATAGTGGCAGGTATTATGCCCATAACAAACGCCAATCAGGTAGAACGGGCAATAAAGCTGTCCGGCTCATTTATGCCTCAGCGCTTTAAGAGTATCGTGGACAAATTCGGCTCATCTGCCGCCGCTATGAAGCAAGCGGGCATCGCCTATGCTACCGACCAGATTATAGACCTTTACGCCAACGGCATTACCAATGTGCACGTCTATTCAATGAACAAGCCCGACGTTGCCGGATGCATACAAAACAATCTGTCGGATATTCTGGGGCAGAAGCTATGAACACCATCTATACCAAAACATATGACGAGCCGGATTATAACGTTAAGGAAATTCTGAGATATGCGGGTGCGGCGGATGCTGATGAAAATATTACAGAACTTTACAAAAACGCTGCCGAAGAACTAAAGGGAGCGCTGTCCTACAGGGTTTGCTGCCGCGAATTCCCCATATCCTTTAGGGACGGCATACTCGACCTTACCTTCACACAAACAGCATCGGCGGATCTTAAGAAAAACCTCAAGGACTGCCAAAGCATTGTCCTTTTCGCCGCAACAATCGGCATTTATATCGACAGAATGATTATTAAATATTCGGGTATCTCCCCTTCCAAATCGCTTATGCTCCAGGCAATAGGCGCCGAAAGGATTGAGAGTTTATGCGATATGTTTAACAGGGACGTTACGTTAGCGGCGCAAAAGGACGGAAAATACACAATGCCGCGGTTCAGTCCGGGCTATGGTGATTTGGATATTTCAATTCAATCGGAAATTTTTAAAGTCCTTGACTGTCCGCGTAAAATAGGGCTGTCCTTAAACGAAAGCCTTCTGATGTCGCCCTCCAAATCGGTAACGGCAATAATCGGAATTTCCGATACATGCACCAACGCAAGCATAAGCAAATGCGCGGCATGTAAAAAATACGACTGCAATTTCAGAAAATAATTGTCGGAACGGAGGATTAATATGAACATTATAGATTACTTAAAAGAAAACATAGTCATACTTGACGGCGGCATGGGAACGCTTTTGCAGGAAAGCGGTCTTAAACCGGGCGAATATCCGGAGCGGTGGAATATTTCCCATCCTGAGGAGATTATAAAAATACACCGTGACTATTTTAGCGCAGGCAGCTGCATTGTAAATACAAACACCTTCGGAGCAAATCTGATTAAATTTTCTAAAGACGAGCTGGACGAAATAGTATGCGCCGCAATGAAAAATGCAAAAAGAGCCGCTGCCGAATACTGCGGTACATCGGAAAAGTTCGTTGCTCTTGACATCGGTCCGACCGGAAAGCTGCTGAAACCCTACGGCGACCTTGATTTTGAGGACGCAGTTTCCGTATTTGCTGAAACGGTCAGATTAGGCGTAAAATACGGAGCCGACCTTATTTTCATTGAAACAATGAACGACATTTACGAAACTAAAGCCGCTCTTCTTGCAGCCAAGGAAAACAGCGAGCTTCCCGTATTTGTTTCCAACGCCTTCAGCGAGGACGGAAAGCTAATGACGGGCGCAGACCCGCTGGCGCTGATTTCCATGCTGGAGGGAATGGGCGCCGACGCAATAGGTGTAAACTGTTCTCTCGGTCCCGACGCATTGACGCAGATTGTTGAGCAGTACCTGAAATATTCCTCACTTCCGATTCTGATGAAACCCAATGCCGGTCTGCCTAAAAGCGTAAACGGCAGGACGGTATATGACGTTCTGCCCGAGGATTTTTCCGAATCGGTATGCGCCATGATAAAAAAGGGCGTACGAATAGCCGGCGGCTGCTGCGGCACAACGCCGGAATATATAAAGCTGCTTTCATCAAAAACTCAAGGCATAAAGCCATGTCCCATTACCAATAAGGACATGACCCTTGTTTCTTCATATACCCATGCGGTTGTTTTCGGAAAATCACCCATCCTTATAGGCGAGCGCATAAACCCCACCGGGAAAAAGCGCTTTAAGGAGGCGCTGCGAAACAACGATATGGACTATATCCTTCAGGAGGGATTGAACCAACAGAGCAAGAAGGTTCATATTTTAGATGTAAACGTAGGTCTGCCGGAGATAGATGAGAAGGAAATGCTCCGTAATGCCGTCTGCGCACTCCAGACCGTTACCGACCTTCCTCTTCAGATAGATACCTCCGACCCGTCGGCAATGGAACGGGCATTAAGGTGCTATAACGGCAAAGCCATGATTAATTCCGTGAACGGCAAGGAAGAAAGCATGAGCGCCATTTTTCCTCTCGTCAAAAAGTATGGCGGCACGGTGGTGGCGTTGACGCTGGACGAAAACGGCATTCCCGAAGCTGCCGAGGGCAGACTTGAAATTGCCGAAAAAATACTTGATACAGCCGCAAAGTACGGCATAGAAAAAAAAGATATTATTTTCGACCCTCTGTGCCTTACCGTCAGCGCAGATCCGGCATCCGCAAAAGAAACCTTGAAGGCGGTGCGGCTTATTACGTCCCGTCTGGGCTGTCATACCTCTCTCGGGATTTCAAATGTTTCCTTCGGACTGCCGCAAAGAGATATGATTAACGCCGCATTTTTTGCCATGGCGCTGACAAACGGTCTTTCGGCGGCAATTATGAATCCCTACTCCACCGAAATGATGAAAACCTATTACTCCTACCGCGCCCTGTGCGGCATGGACGAAAACTTTGCGGACTATATAAGCTTTTCCCAGGCTCTGCCCGTAACCGAAAATACGGCGGCTGCGTCAGCAGCTGTCTCCGGAATATCCGCAGATACGGCAAAATCCGAGCTTCAGCATGCCATAATTCACGGTCTTACCGACAGAGCCGCAGATACCGTGTCTCTGCTTCTGGAATCCACGGCGCCCCTTGACATAGTTCAGAACGAAATAATCCCCGCTCTTGACGAAGTGGGCAAGGGATTTGAGGCAAAAACAGTGTATCTCCCCCAGCTTCTCATGAGCGCTGAGGCGGCAAAAGCGGCCTTTGAAAAAATAAAAGTGGCAGTGCCGTCCGGCAGCAAGCAATCGGATAAATGCAGATTTGTTATTGCGACCGTCAAGGGCGACATTCACGACATCGGTAAAAATATAGTCAAGCTTCTTCTTGAAAATTACGGCTTCAAGGTAACCGACCTGGGAAAGGATGTTCCACCCGAAGTAATTGTTCGTGAGGTTGTAAAAGACAAGGTTCCCATTGCCGGATTAAGCGCTCTCATGACCACCACCGTTCCTGCTATGGAGGAAACCATAAAAATGCTTAGAGATAAAGCGCCATGGTGT
>JAQXUJ010000138.1 GCA_029219925.1 Clostridiales bacterium
TTTCACAAATATCATATGTAACCTCACATTCCATGTTTTCGCTCAAGGCTTCCATATCAAACACTTCGGTGAAGGGCAGTTCAAAATCCAGATGTGAACAGCAGTTATTTTCGTCAATATATAAAATATTCGCACATACTCTTCCCTTGCATACAAGCTTTCCGTTTAAAGCCTTATACTCCTTATCAAAAATACTGACATTTGTTTTCAATAGTTCCGCAGCGGCGGTTTTTCCCTCAGGAAATTCCAGCATTTCATCGATATTGAATCTAAATTCGTCGTATCCGCTGTCGCCGCACAGGCAAATTTTCCCATACTTCATCTGTGCGGTACTGTCCTCGATGGAATTAACAAACGTACAGTTTTTGTCAGCCATAACCTGCACGTCAAGCAAAAGTCGTGCATCTACGCTGATTTTGCGCGAATTTATCAGCTTATAGCTTACCTTTTCGGTATCACAGCATGCCATAAGCCTCATGTTTTCGGTAAATTCCGACCGCTTCAAGGTTTCGCAGAATTCAAAACAGCTTTTAATGCATTGTACGCAGCAGCTGCCTCCTTCCGGAATATACAAAACGTTTACATTAACCTTGCCCTTTAACGTAATCCTGCCGTCCTCGATATTTTTTTCGCACAGAAACGCCTCCGCGTCAACCTGCAAAACCTTTACAATATCAGGTTTAACATCGGGGACGATAATGCTGCCCTCCGCACTTGATTTTATTTCACCTTGATAGACGGCTTTTCCAATATTTACGTTTTGTTTTTTAACTTGCATCTCATCAGCCTCCTAAAAAAATAATCCCATAGTAGATACTATGAGATTATTTCTTTATATATTCTTATTTCAAGACACAAATTTTCTGCCATTTTTCGTAAGCCTTATCCCATTCCTCCGATGCTTCAGGCTCGTATACTTCAATTGGGAAGGATTTTTTTACAATCTGTCTTCCTTCGTTTAAATCCTTAATTGCTCCCATTGCCATTCCCTGCACAACCACATTCCCAATACTGGTTGCCTCAACAGGTCCTGCCGACACCGTTCTTTTTGTTGCGTTTGCGGTAAATTGGCAAATCATTTTGTCCTTCGTTCCGCCGCCTACAATATGAATCACGCCGTATTGCTTGCCTGTCACCTTTTCCATACCCTCAATAGTGCGACGGTATGTAAATGCAAGACTTTCCGCTATGCATCGTACGATTTCTCCCTTTGTTTCCGGTATCTTCTGCCCTGTCTTACGGCAGTAATCACGTATACGCTCCGGCATATTGCCCGGAGTTTGGAAGGTATGGTAATCCGGGTCAATAAGACACGCAAACGGTTCTGCGCTGCGTGCCTGCCTCTCAAGCTCGTCAAAGGTAACAGCGTCGCCCTCTCTCTCCCATTGACGCTTGGACTCCTGAATAAGCCACAGCCCCATAATGTTCTTAAGAAATCTTATGGTCTTATTTACGCCGCCCTCATTGGTAAAGTTATATTCCATAGCCTCATCGGTAATGATAGGCTTGTCAAGCTCCACACCCATCAGCGACCATGTCCCGCTTGAAATATATATAAAATCCTCCCCGGCTTCGACGGGAACCGACGCAACAGCGGAGCCGGTATCATGTGAAGCAACGGCAACCACGGGAATCTGCTCTGTTCCCAGTTCCTCCGCAAGCTCTGACTTTAATACTCCGATTTTTTCGCCGGGATAAACCATATCCGCAAAAATATTTCCGGGTATGCCAAGCTTTTTCAGCATTTCTCCCGCCCATTCATACCGTTCCGAATTAAACATCTGCGAGGTTGATGCTTCGGTATATTCACATTTCATCTCGCCCGTAAGAAAATAATTCAAAAGGTCAGGAATAAACAGCAGCTTATCGGCATTTTTTAAATTAACGTCGTCAGAAATTTTTTCCGACAAAAGCTGGTAAACGGTATTAAACCAGTTAAATGCTATGCCCGTTTCCCTAAATATTTCCTTCTTCGGGACAAGTTTAAATGCTTCATCATACATACCGTCGGTCCGTGAATCCCTGTAATGATGAGGATTACCGAGGAGCTTGCCGTTCTTATCCAATAATCCGTAATCTACTCCCCATGTGTCAATTCCGATGCAGTCAATATCACGGTCACCGGAATTAACGCACTTTAATATTCCCTGTTTAATCTCATGAAACAACCTAAGAATATCCCAATACATCCCGCCGTTAACCGTTACCGGGTCGTTGGAAAATCTGTGTTTTTCCTCCAGAGTAATTTTCTCCCCGTCAAATTTCGCCAGCATTGCCCTGCCACTGGATGCTCCGAAATCAAACGC
>JAQXUJ010000139.1 GCA_029219925.1 Clostridiales bacterium
TCATAGCAATAACATTTGACATTGTAAAATTCCTCCTCGTTTTTTAATCTTCTACAAGTGGCTTAAAACCTACAAAAATCAAACAAAATTAGGTATTACCATTTGTATGTTTAATGTCAAGTATGATGTTAATCTAAAACCATATTGTCTGATAAACATCTAACTTTAATTATATCATATCATAATAAAAATGTCAAGTTTTATATCAAGATTTTACTCAAAAATACAAAAATTGTCAGTAATAAAAAGAATAGACAATATATTTTATAAAGTCTATCCTTATTTTTTCATTTTATACTCTTCTATCTATCTCTAATATTGTACAAATTTTTGTTAATATCGCATTAAATCCATCACATGTATTACCAAATGTATCCGGTTAAAACATCTTTTCTTTATCCCTTCTTACTGGTTGCATTAATTCCGAGTACGCCGCCAAGCATACCTGCCGCAAGTGTCGCAAAGCATCTTAAAAAGAGCTGAGAGCCAAATTCGACTCCGCCGTTTATAATAAGAGAAAGCACTGCAAGCACGGCAAAATATCCGATTCCGAGAAGAAGACCATTCAAAAGACCTCGCTGCTCGGAATTTTTTGCAAGAACAAACGCCGCAGCCAGCACAGAAACGGCCGAAACAGCAAAAATCAAATTTGCCACAGTTCTGTCCGAAACGTTCATAAAACATACAAAAACCGCCGCAATAGCCGTCAGTATAATGCTCAAAACAAGTGCAAGCAATACACTTTTTAAAATATTTGCCATATTGATTACTTTCCCTTTCAAAATAAAACCTCCCGAACATATATTCATTAAATATATATTCGAGAGGTCTGATATTATTACTGTTCCTCGTGAACTGTAAGAACAGTCTTTATTGCCGCTCGCTCAAACTTAATTGTTGTGCGTTCGTTCGGGTTTGCCATAAATCCGGTTTCGATGTAAACGTAGTCATCCTTGAGCTTGGAAATTTTGCCGCATATTCCTCCGACGGTTACAACCTTATCTCCGACCTGCAATGCTGCAAGCATTTTTTTCTGCTGTTTCTCCTGTTTTTTCTGCGGTCTTATCAATAAAAAATAAAACATCACAATCATCAGTACGATCCATATAATCAAAGATATCATGCTACCGCCCGATGACGCTGCTGACGCTGTTTCGTTCATAGTGTGACACTCCTTTATCTGTAATGTTACAATTATATCATACTATATATTTATTTTCAAGTATTATTTTAGTTTTTTTGCATTTAATGCAATTTTTGCAAGTGCTTTGCCGTCGGCAATCATTGCTGCATATTCTCCGAGACGCGCCTCCGCCGTAGAATTTTTTTTGCATTTTGTGCAATATTCGTACATCAGCGCCGTGATGTTTTTTCTTCCGGTTGTAATATAAAATCTGTCAAGAATCCCATAAAGTCGCATTTTTTCCAGTGTTTCCGCCGGCAAATGTACAATCATTTCGCACACATCGTCAAAGCTTTCAAATTCAAGAATGCAGGTTTCATCGCGACGCACGGCACGTATTCCGTGGATATTACGTCGCTGCGGAATTTTTGAAACAAGCAGAACTACTCCGTTCTTTTCCGGTATCGCCTCTATAACCGTCTGTGCATTTTCGGCGCAAAATCCGGTTTCCGCCTTGATAATATCCATAATTTCCACAAGGAAATTGTCTACCTCTGAAGAGTTTTCTACAAGCATTCCTATGTTTATATTCATATCTTCAAGTTCCGCGTCTGTCAAGGTTACCTTAATTCTGTTCTTCTCAATCTTTTCAATTCTCATTCAACCACTTCCATTCTATTATTATAATACTACGGCAAATAGTGTTTTGGGAATAAATTGCAAAATAAAAAGCATATTTACCGAACCGATAAATATGCCAAATGTATTTCGATTAGTTCAACGCACCTTTTGCTGTTTCAACCAGCTGTGCAAAAGCTTTCGGATCCGCGATTGCTATTTCTGAAAGCATCTTCCTGTTCATTTCGATACCTGACTTTTTAAGTCCGTTCATGAATGTTGAATAGTTCATACCATTCTGCTTTGCAGCAGCTGAAATTCTTGCAATCCAGAGTCTTCTGAAATCTCTTTTTCTGCGTTTTCTGCCGATGTAAGCATTCTGCATTGAGCGCATAACTGCTTGGTTAGCAACTCTGTAAAGCTTTGACTCGCCGCCTCGGAAGCCCTTAGCCAGCTTCAAAACCTTTTTATGATGTTTTCTTGTATTTAAAGCACCTTTAACTCTTGCCATCTTATACTACCTCTCTTTCAATCCTACTTGTAAGGAATAAGTTTCTTAATTACCGCTGCGTTTGCCGTTGAGCAATATGCCTGCTTACGCAGATGTCTCTTTCTCTTTGTTGTCTTCTTATTCAGAATATGGCGTCTGAACGCTCTGTTCATCTTTACCTTACCTTTTTTAGTAAGATTAAATCTTTTTGCTGCACCTCTATGTGTTTTAATTTTAGGCATAGTGATTCTCTCCTTCCAATTTATCAATGTTACTGTGTTACAGGCGACAAAAGCATTGTCATATTTCTGCCTTCAAGCTTCGGAGGTCTTTCAACATTCCCCACCTCACGAACACCTTCAGCAAACCTTTTAAGCAGGACCTCGCCAATTTCAGAATGGCTCACTTCACGACCGCGGAAACGTACCGTTACCTTGACCTTATCACCTTTTGACAAAAACTTGACAGCGTTTCTGCATTTGGTATTAAAGTCGTTTGTATCAATCGAAGGTGACAGCTGAACCTCTTTGATATTAATAACTTTTTGATTCTTTTTGTTTTCCTTCTCGCGTTTCTGAAGTTCAAATCTGTATTTTCCAAAATTCATGATTTTGCATACAGGCGGCACAGCCGTAGGCGCAATATTAACCAAATCAAGTCCCTTGGACTGGGCAAGTTTTAAAGCGTCGGCAGATGACATAACGCCGAGCTGTCCGCCCTCCTGGTCAATCACACGTACCTCTTTTTCGCGGATATCCTCGTTTGCTTGCAATTCTTTTTTAGCTATTGTAATCCCTCCTAAATTTTTTTGTGCCGGTAAGCACTAAAAAAGCGGATAAATATATCCGCTAAAAAAAACACATAAACTCATGCATATTTACCGCAAAGCCTTCGCCGTACGGTGAGAACGGATATATTCTGCTTATTTTCACTAATACATTATACAATGTTTTTTTGTGTTTGTCAATACCTTTTGCAAAAATATTCAAAATTTTATATTACCATGCCGCCGTTTACTCCCAAAACCTGCCCTGTAATATAACCGGCTTTATCACTTGCCAAAAAGAAAATGCTGTTTGCAGCTTCCTCCGCCGAGCCGATTTTATTAAGAGGGATTTCCTCCATTAATTCCGCCATCACGTCAGCGTCAAGCTCTTTATTCATCTCGGTATCAATAACGCCGGGGCATACGCAGTTTACGCAGATTCCCGACAGACCGACCTCCTTCGCCAGAGCCTTTGTAAAGCCGATTAGCGCCGCCTTTGACGCAGAATAATGAACCTCGCATGACGCTCCTGTCTGTCCCCACATTGATGATACGTTTATTATTTTTCCGCTTTTTTTATTAATCATATCCGGCAGAAAGGCTTTGGTTACAAGAAACGCACCGCGAACATTAACAGAAAACATTCTGTCCCATTCGTCGGCTGTGATTTCGGTGAAAAGCTTTATCCGGGCTATACCGGCATTATTTATCAGAACATCGCAGTCGCCGTATTTATGTATTTTCTCCGCAGCGGCAAGAACTTCTGATTCTTTTGAAACATCAGCCCTTATCGTGACTGCACCGGTTTCTGCCGCAATTTGCTCCGCAGCGGTATCGTTTCTTTGATACAACGCGAAAACCCTATCGCCCTTTTGCGTAAACAGTCTCGTACAGGCAGCGCCTATTCCCCTTGTGCCACCCGTTATAACTACATTTCTCATATTATCACCTACAAAAGCTCATCATTACCGGCAAGAATTTTTTCTCTGTGAACACAGAAAAAATCCGATTTGAAACCGTCGGAATACTTTTCCATTGCGTCTTTGACCGATTCAACCTTTAAATTATAACTATTTCCTGCTGCAATACACATTTTCAGCAGCATTTTTTCAGGCGAACGCTTCAAAACGGAAAAGTCATAGATATATGGTCTGATATCCGATTCTTTCTCACCGCTTTTGGACTTTTTCATTATCTTTAATTCGAAATTGGCCAAAAATACATTTTCATCAAACCGGTCGCAGTTTCCTTCCATTTCCACGAGATATACGGCTCTGTCAAGCCTTGCAAAATCGTGCTGCTTTCCTTCCGTTTTGCAAACCTCAAGTATGGAAAATCCTTCGGGAAGCGCACCATTCAGTCTGTCCTTAATTTCCTTATCGTCATAATCGCCTTCAAATCCGATTTTCATATACTCGCAGCCGGATGTGACTCCTACCGACAGAGGCATCGCCACCGTCATTATGGGGTGCGGATTATATCCCTGTGAAAAACTCATCTCCAATCCTGCGCGGCGAACCGTTCTGTGGAATGTTCTTATAAAATCAAGATGTGATATGTACTTAACACGCTCGTCTCGCGCATATTTTAAAATATAGTTACTCAAAACAAACACCTGCCCCGAATTGATTAGCGCCGCAGCCTGCACACTTTTGACGGCAATTAGGCGTAGTTTCGCCGCATTTTGCCTTCTCATTTTCTCTAATGAAGAACTCCTTGGATACGCCAATACTGATATGATCCCACGGCAAAACTTCATCGTACGAGCGTTCCCGCAGGTACCAGTTGGGGTCAATTCCGCATTCCTTAAAGGTTTCAAGCCACGTACCGAACCGGAACTGCTCGTCCCAGCTGTCAAATTTACAGCCATTTTTTACAGCGGCAATAACCGCTTTGCACAAGCGCCGATCGCCCCTCGCAAAAACTCCCTCAAGATAGCTCACCCTGTTATCATGCCAATTATATTTGATTTTACGTGATGTTATCGCCGCCTTCAGCATATCCTGCTTTTTGATAATATCCTCACGGCTGTCCTGTTTCGCCCATTGAAAAGCTGTAAAGGGCTTCGGAATAAAGCTGGAGGTGCTTGTTGTAATATTTATGTTCTTTGCACGTTCCTCCTTGGGGATTGAAAAATACTCCTCCAGAACCTTCTGTGATAAATCCGCAATCCCAAGAATATCTTCATCGGTTTCGGTGGGCAGACCTATCATAAAGTATAGCTTTACATTTGTCCATCCGCCTTCAAAAAGCATTTTTGCCGAAGTAAGTACATTCTCCTCCGATATATTTTTGTTGATAACATCGCGCAGACGCTGCGTTCCCGCCTCCGGTGCAAATGTAATCCCGGATTTACGGACCTTTTGCACCTTTTTCATCAGCTCCATAGAAAAATTATCTATGCGAAGGGACGGAAGAGAAAGTCCAATTTTTTTCTTTTCGGTAAATTCCAGCAAATTATCGGTCAGCTGTTTCAGCTGTGTATAATCACTGGTACTGAGCGATGAAAGTGATATTTCGTCATAACCGCTGCAGCCTAACAGCTTATCGGCAAGCTCTGTGAGTGTTTCGGCACTGCGCTCTCTTGTAGGTCGGTATGCATATCCCGCCTCACAGAAGCGGCAGCCGCGTATGCAGCCGCGGAAAAGCTCCAGCATAACTCTGTCATGCACAACTTCACCGAAGGGCACGATAATCGTTTCAGGGGCATATGCCTTATCAAAATCCTTCATTATGGTTTTTCTTATAACCGACTTTGCCTCCGGCTCATTTGGAATAATGCTCTTTATCGTATTATCCTCATTATATTCCACATCGTAAAAAGACGGCACGTAAATCCCGTCAAGCTTTGCGATTGCTTTTAAGTAATCCTTTTTGCATTTCTTACCGCTTTTTTTCCATCTTATGTACTCATCGGTAACAAGATTAATGCTTTCCTCGCCCTCACCCAGCATAAAAAAATCAAAAATGTCGGCAATGGGTTCGGCATTATATGCGCATAGCCCGCCGCCGCACACAATAGGGTCTTTTTCGGTTCTGTCCGCCGCAAAAACCGGAACTCCTGCCAAATCAAGCATATTTACTACATTTGAATATGCAAGCTCATACGGAAGCGTAAAACCGAGTATGTCAAAGTTTGTGACCTCATCTCCCGTTTCCAGCGCAAAAAGTCTAATTCCATTCTTGCGCATTTCCTCTTCCATATCAACCCATGGCGCAAAAACCCGTTCACAGTAGGTGTCGGCACGCTCATTAAGGTCATGGTACAGAATTTTCAGACCGAGATTTGACATGGCAATTTCATATGTATCGGGGAAACAAAAGCCGAAACGGCAATCAACCGTTTTCGGGTCTTTAACGACGCTGTTCAGTTCACCACCCGTATACCTCGTGGGTTTCTGTACTTTTATCAGTATTTTATCTCGATCTGTATATGACATTGAATTCTCCTCTTGTTTTAATGCTCGATAATGCCGGCAGTTAAAATCTGCCCATATTATTTTTAGGGAATATATCAGCGTGCCGACCGATTATCGGCACGCCGTGTTATTATTTGCTACTCCGCCACATCCACAACCTGCGGCTTTTCTTTCTGTTCTTCCTTTTCGGACTTCTTCTTATCCTTTTTCTGGCACAGCTTATCTATTGCTCCTGAAAACGTATTGTTTACCTTATCAACAACCTCGGGTACAAGCTCAATAATTTTGTCAACGGGAGTTGTTTTGTCGGTAATCGGCAACAGCTTAATATTTCCTCCGCCAACAACCAGAAAAGCAATCGGCTTAACATTTGCTCCGCCTCCGCAACCACCGCCGAAATTCGGTTTTTCCTGAGGATTGGCTGTTGATTTTTTACTGTCAAAATCACAGCCGCCCGCTCCGAATCCGAAACTTACGGTTGACACCGGAATAATCATAGTGCCGTCAGGTGTAGTAACGGCTGTTCCCACCACGGTATTTACATCTACCATTGATTTGATATTGCTCATCGCAGTATCCATTAACCCTTCAATTGGA
>JAQXUJ010000140.1 GCA_029219925.1 Clostridiales bacterium
CCTACAAGGTAAACTGCGGCAAATGCCGCTTTACCTTGTAGGTCGGTATCTATGCTGCTCGGTGAATCGTACTGTATTTTCGGTTAACACGCAACTTTGAGGTTTTTGTGCATTTAATCAGCATTTTTATAGCCTTGTTACTGCTTTTGGGAGTCTGTATGCTCATCATATGTTTCGGTGAAAATATGGCTCCCGTTATTTTTGTCTGTGTCTGTGTGATAGTACAGATATTTATGTTTTTCCGGCGACTGCGCCGCCTTTATAGACTTAATGGAAGGACTGCAGATAGGGCCCGCCGGCAGACCTTTGTATTTGTATGTGTTGTACTTTGAGTCAATTTTTAAATCTTTATAATAAACCCTGTCCACATTATACATTCCGTCTGATATTGCGTATACAACAGTTGCGTCTATTTGCAGCAGCATATTTGCATTAAGTCGGTTTTCGATAACTCCAGCTATTGTACGGCGTTCAGAATCAAGTTTTGCTTCACGTTCAATCATGGACGCTTTGGTTATTATCTCATACATATCACCGTCCGGGATATTAAGATCCTTTGTCTGTTTTTCAAATTCCTTCAAAAGGGTGTTAATCACTGTTTCTGCGTCGGCGTCAGAATAAAACTCATAGGTAGATGGATATAAAAAGCCCTCAAGGCGACAGGAAATATCCTTGTCGTCCGGTATTACATTCAGGAAAGAGTAGTCATATTCTGCATTTACAGCTCTGTCGAATTCGCTGTCGGTACACAGCCCCATACCGCAGACACGTTCTTTAATCATATTTACTGAATAACCCTCCGGTATTACGAGCTTTACGGTATTCTTTTTTGCACCTTTTGTCGCAAGAGTTTCAAAGATTTCATTCAGTGAGTCATTCTTATCAAACTTGAAAGTACCGTATTGAAGTTTTCCTTTATACTCAGAAAGAGAAAGACGCAAAAGAAACCACAGCTTGCTGTGAATTACGCCCTCCTCCTTTAGCTGCCGGGCAATCACGGAGGAGGAGGCGCCCTCAGGAACAGTTATTGTTACGGTATCGCCGCTGTTAAAACTGCGGAGAAATAGTGAGGCTGCGAATATAACCGCCAACACAATTACAGCGGCTATTGTGATATTTCTGCGCTTATTTTTGCGCTTATGCCTGTTTGTCATTCTATCCAAGCCTTTTTCCATAGTAATCACCTCGCCTACCATACAAAGGAAAATTCCAAATTACCGATTCGTACTGTATCGCCTTCCTTTATGCCTGCGTCAACCAGTGCGTCAATAACACCTCTGTTTTTAAGAGAATTCTGAAAGAACTGAAGGCTTTCATTGTCGGAAAAATTAACGCTTCCGCCAATAGCCTCAATCCATGAGCCGGATACAACGTAAACCTCACCATCGCGGCTTATTTCAAAGCCTTTATCGGTTTTGTCGATAAATTCCTCTTCGTTAATATCAAGTTCAACGGAAAATTCTTTGACCGGCGGCAGCTTTTGAAGCTCAGTATAGGTGTATTTCATAAGCTCGGCAACGCCTTTATTTGTAGCGGCTGAAATCGGGAACACAGCATAGCCGCGTTTTTTCATTTCAGAAACAAATTGATTATATACTGTTTCGTCCTGAATAATATCGGTTTTGTTTGCCGCAATAATTTGCGGACGATTTTCAAGTTCGAGATTATATTTAATCAGCTCGTCATTTATTATATCGAAGTCCTCAATTGGATTTCTGCCTTCTATTCCCGAAACATCAACTACGTGTATAAGCAGACGTGTTCTTTCGATATGCCGCAGAAACTCATGCCCAAGTCCGACGCCTTCGCTGGCACCCTCAATTATTCCGGGAATATCAGCAAGGACAAAGCTCATGTGCTCATCTAATGAAACAACTCCCAAATTTGGCTCCAAGGTGGTAAAATGATAATTGGCAATTTTGGGGTCTGCCTTTGTTGTACGAGAGAGAATTGTTGATTTTCCCACGTTCGGAAAGCCCACAAGCCCAACGTCGGCAAGGAGCTTAAGTTCAAGAAAAACCTCGCGTTCATCGCCCTTTTGTCCGTTTTTTGCAAAATTAGGTGTCTGACGGGTTGAAGTCGCAAAGTGTGCGTTTCCCCAGCCTCCGTTTCCGCCTTTTGCAAGAACAACATCCTTATCGGGATCGTACAGGTCGGCGATGATTTTGCCTGATTCGGCATCCCGCACAATAGTTCCCTGCGGAACGGAAATTATAATATCGCTTCCTCGTTTGCCGTTCATTTTGTTTCCCATGCCGGACTGACCGCTTTCTGCTACATATTTTCTCTTGTACCGAAAATCCATAAGCGTCGTAAGACCGAGGTCAACGTGAAATATGACGTTTCCGCCTTTCCCTCCGTCACCACCGTCAGGACCTCCGGCGGCGACATATTTTTCTCGGTGGAAAGCAATCGCTCCGTTTCCGCCGTTTCCTGCCTTGA
>JAQXUJ010000141.1 GCA_029219925.1 Clostridiales bacterium
TGATGGTGATGATGGTGATGATGGTGTTCACCCGAACCGTCTGCCGCTATATGCATGTTGCTTGTCAGGTTTTTATTGTTTTCCTTGATGTCTGACATAATATTTCTCCTTTAGATAGATTTATCCCCTATAAGTATAACACGGAATTATCAAAAAATAAATAGATAAATTTTTCTTTTACAGGTTTTTTTGTGATTTTCTCAATAGCGTAACTATAGAGCTCCAGCTGTTTCGCATATTTTTCGCGTATTTCATCGACGTCGCGGAAGGAATCGGTTTTATAATCCATTAGGACTATGCCGCCGTCTTCCTCAAACCAGCAGTCGATAATACCTTGAAGGATAACCTTTTCATCAGCCGGAATATGGCGGTCGGGGAAAAGGTATGACGCGGGAACCGATACCTCGAACGCCTGTTCCCGTATCACATTAGATGCGGATAAAATCCGTCTGCCGGCTTCGCTATGGTAAAAATTCAGTATTTTACCGGGATTTATAATATCGGCTTCGGCAATGGTAAGCTTACCCTCCTCGGTCAGCCGTGCAATTTCCGACCTAATATAATCCTCACTCATATGAGAATGGGGAAGAATATTCTGCATGGCGGTGTGCATTGCCGTACCGTAATATGCGCCGTTTTCCTGCTTGCCGCACAGAAAACGGGGTTTGGGTACAAGCTGTGTTTCGTGGCTGGCTTTAAGCTCGGATACCGACACCTTTGTGGGTAAATCGGATACGCCGGAATAGGGGTATTTAAAGTCGAGAATATGTTCAATATTAATCCGATGTTCGGCGGCGGGTATTTGTGTTGTTTCATCGCTGACCGGACCGGACAAATCCGACGCTTCTACGCTGCGGAAAATCCAGTTTTCCGAATTAAGAGCGACGGGAGCGACCCAGTCGGCAAAGCACATTGAGGACAATACTTCCTTTGGGGCGATTGTGCCGCAGGTGATGGCATTTTGTTTTTCCGGTATAAATTTATCAAGTCCGGAAGGCTTGCCGCTGCTTTTGTTTCCGCCGGCTATGGACGCAACGAAATAAAGCTTTTCCTTGGCACGCGTCAGGGCGACATACAGCTTGCGGATTTCCTCCGAAATTTGTTCTGCGGCTATGGCGGATTTAAAAATTGCCTTAGCCGGGGTTTCGTACCTGACGCCTTCTTCAAAATCAATGCTGTCGGCAGCAATTCCCAGGTCCTTGTGCAGAATAATGTTTGGATTATCCGCCTTTTTTTGAAATCTTTTGCTCCCGCCGGCAACAAATACTACGGGAAATTCCAGACCTTTGCTTTTGTGAATGGTCATAATCCGCACAACGTTGTGCCCTTCGCCCACAAGATTTGCGGAGGAAAGGTCATTTTCCGATTTTTTTATACGTTCGATGTACTTAATAAAGCTGAAAAGCCCCTGAAAACCGTTATTCTCAAACTCCTTTGCCCGCTCAAACAGCAGGCGGAGATTAGCCTGAGCCTCTTCGCCGTCATACATTGCGCCGGCAAAGGCGTAAAAGTCTGTTTCCTCATACAGAGTCCATACCAGCTTGTCCGAAGGCATATACCGTGAATATTCCCTCCAGCGGGAAAGGTCGGTAAGAAAGCTTTTTGCTTTTTTTGCGATACCGCACTGCTCCCCGTCGGTTATCTGACCATTATCCGCGCAGTTTACAAGCTCACATACAGCCGAATAAAAGCTGCCGGCGGAAAATTTTCGGATAACGGCAAGCTCGTCATCGGTGAAGGAGGCTATGGGAGAACGCATTATGCCTATAAGAGGTATGTCGTTGTGCGGGTTTAGCACCGTTTTCAAAAGCGCGAGCATAAGCCGTATTTCGCTTCGCTCAAAGTAGCTCTGACTTTCGGCAAAGCACTCGATTCCGGCGCTGTTAAATACCGAGGTATAAATATCCGCAGATGATTTATATGACGACATCAGAATAACGATGTCGCGGTTTTCAATGTCGCGGCTGCCGTTTTTATCGGTAATCTGAAAGTGTTCTCGTTTCAGCCGGTTGATTTCTCCGGCAATGAAGGCGGCCTCAAGTTCGGGTTTGGTAATATCATCGCCGCTTGCGTCCTTTTCCGGAAGCTCAATTATACAGCATTCAGGTGTATAGCTGTCATTCAGCTGCTTAAAGTCCTCGTTTCCGGGATAGAGCATCTGCTCTGCGTCGTAGTCAAGCTCGCCTGCCTCCTCGGTCATAATTGCGCTGAACAGGTCGTTTACGCCTGACAAAACTTCTTTGCGACTGCGGAAGTTCTTTGAAAGAATAATTTTTCGGTTTTCGGCGTCCTTTTCGTTTATGTAAAGGTCGCTTTTGTGCTTGAATATAGACGGATCGCTGCTACGAAAGCGGTAAATACTTTGCTTCATATCACCAACCATGAACAAATTTGAGCCGTCGGTTATATAGCTGAATATCCGTTCCTGCAAGGGACTGGTGTCCTGATACTCGTCCATCAGAATTTCGTCATAACGCCCCTGCAGCTCCTTTGCAATATCGGGATTTTTTCTTAAAAGCTCCTCGGTAAGCTGTTCAATGTCGGAAAATTCCAATATATTCCGGGAGATTTTTTTCTGCATAAATCTTCTGTCGAACATCTCCGTGAGTGCGGCAAGAGAGCGTACCTGCGGATAAAGCTTTGTGATAGACTGCTCCTGAGCCTCTTTGGGAGAAAGCGAAAAAAATCTCTTTGCAGCAGATATGGACGCGCTTATACGGTCGCGGAGAATTTTCAGATGATCCTTTTCCTCATCAGATTTTGAGGAAAGAGCAGCAAGACGAGGCATTTCAAATTCGATTATGCCGCGGCGCAAGACGTCAATGTCTGCGCCGGAGAGTGGAGAAAGCGCCGAGTATACTGTATGAAACAGCTTGTAATAGCTTTTCCACTCATCATATATACCGACGCCCTTTTCGGGAGGATTAAGGCTGAAAAAGCCGGCGGGATTTTTTGCGTCGCACATGTATTCAAGCGCAGAGGCGGTACATTCCAGGGAGTATTCAATGTCTTTTAAACAGTCATTAAGACCTTTTTTATACCAGGCGGTGTTTTCAATACCGTCGGGACATGAAAGCTCGTAGGTTTTCTCATTAAGCCAGCCTATGGGATCCGGAATTGAACGGATAAATCCGTAAATATACCGGATAATGTCGGCGAGGGGTTCATCGCTCCTGCCTGTGCCGTATAAACACAGAAGATTAATAAAATCCTCATTGCCTTCTTCATACAAATCGTTGAAAAGCTCCTCCATTGCTTCGTCGGCAAGAATAGATGCCTGTGCGCTGTCCGCAATGGAAAAGTCCGGGTCGATGTCAAGAAGATTGAAGTGTTCGCGAACCAGCTTCAGACAGAAGGCGTCTATGGTGGTTATATCGCTTGCCGTAAGGAGCAGCTGCTGACGTCTGATTATGTTGCGTCTTTCTGCGTCGCCGGCGGATACGGCCTCATCAAGGGCGGCGGAAAGAGCTGCGGCAATACGGTTTTCCATTTCACGCGCCGCGGCATTGGTGAAGGTTACCACCAAAAGACGGTCAATATCTCCGCCCTTTGACATGTCCTCCGGAATTAGCTTTTCGATAATACGCTGAACCAAAACTGCGGTTTTGCCTGAGCCTGCGGCGGCGCTTACAAGCAAATTGCAGCTTTCTCCGTTTTGACGGTATTTGGTATGTATTGCTTCAAGCTGTGAGTCGGTCCATTTATTTTTGCTCATCGTCCGAAATCTCCTTTCTCATTAATTCCATGGCAATGTCGTCGTTGGCGGGCAGACGGCGGAAACTGTCATATTCTGTGTCAAACATACACGCCTCGCGGAATTTGCAGTATGTGCATACGGTATTCTCACCATTTTTGCAAGGATTGATACTGATGTTTCCCGATTTGATTTGCCTGTCGGTATCGACAGCCGTCTTTGCGGCATACTTTTCAAGAATATCAAAATTTGCACGAGTTGTGACCTGCGACGCTTTTGTAAGGGAGTTGTCCTTTTTCAGGGCAACGTTCAGAAATTCGCTGCTGCCTCGGCTGATAAGCTCACTGTCCATATCGGAAATAATGCCGCCCGGAACATCCTCATCGTCATCAAGAATAATTATTCCGTCCAGCTTTTTCTGCTTGGTTTTCAGTTTTTCCGCCTCGTCGGGATTACCTGCCGAAACGGTAACCATATCGTCGTTTATGCGGTTATAC
>JAQXUJ010000142.1 GCA_029219925.1 Clostridiales bacterium
AGGTTTAATTTGCGCTCCGTAGGGCAGGAGCTTGCTCCTGCCGTTTGAATATGTAAAATAGACAATCAACGGTCGCCCCTATGAGGTTTAATTTGCGCTCCGTAGGGCGGGGGCTTGCTCCCGCCGGTTCAAATATTAGAGATTAGAAAAGCGGCAGGAGCAAGCCCCTGCCCTACGATAATCGAATTGCATTTGCAAAGAATTGCAACGTGACGGTCATTCACCGAAAATTGTGCGGTAGGCGGTTTCGGCGGCGGAAATATCCATATTGCATTTAATTTTCCACAGCTTGCAATCGGAAATCAGGCGGTTAATTAAAACAATGGTGTTCGCCGCCGCGGCGGGGTCTTTCGGCATATAGACCTGATTAAAAATAAGATTTACCGCGTCGCTTTTTTCCATCGGCTCGCAGGAATTTTGCTCCGCCCGTTCTATAAAACAAATGTGTTTTAAGGGGGTTCGCATATTACAGCCCAAATGCTCCTTACCGTTCCACGGCGTGCCGTAGGCGTATGGCGTGTGCGGCTCATCATCAAAATAGCGCACAATTGGCTTGTCACCGTTGACGATTTTAAGCCTGTCCCCTAAAAGCCTTTGCCATAAAAGCATATGCGTGGTTTTCCCAGTCCCGCTGTGCGCGGCAAACGCCACCCCCGTCCCGTCAACATCAAAAACCGCGGAATGGAGGAGGAATCCGTTATGTAAGGGCATTGTTTCGGCAATTTTTCTGCATAAGGCAATATATTCGAGGTATTGGCGGGAACAATTCTCGTCATTGTCTTCTGCTGAAATATCATTTTCTGTAATTGTAAACGATATGTCACATTCGTCGTCTTCGGAAATCAAATACCGACGGCAATAACGCATAAGCTCAGGATAAATATTGTTTATTGAAAAATCAGTATCCGCAATTTTACATTTCATTTTTTAACCCCACAGAAAATATTATAGTAGAATAGTATTTTATAAATAACAAATAGCAGGACGAAGTGGGCATTGCCCCGTTTAATAATTCACACAGAACAATTACCTGTAGCTATTATAGGTTAATTATTTGCTTTCCACATATCATAAGTATTTAATATCTTGTGCCTTAGGCGATTAATTTCTTGTTCCTTTTGATATACATCGCATCTTGGCGAAATATCAGGGCATTTTTTTAGTCTCAAGCAATCCATATAAGCCGGGCAGTCATCACAAATATCAAGACGGGGTTGTAATTCTTTCCAATCATTTATAAGCTTTTCGTCAAGCTTGTCCGAATAAATATCACCTATTATTTCTCGGTCGGAAAAATGCTCGCACTTTGTTAGCTTACCCTCCGGGGTAATTACTACGGCATTATTCGAATCAGCCATACAATAATTAATTTTATATTCCTTTTCAATCTTTTTTCCGCTATTAAGTTTTTTAGATACAATGTATTCGCTGAATTTGTTGAATTTATCTATTGTTCTGATGATTTCATCATCTTTATGTATTTGATTGCCAAATTCATCATAGTCAAAAAGACGGTGGGCATATACTGAAAAGTTTTTATACGCTCCAATTTCATCAGCTAAAAAATCAACTAATTCATATAAATCATCGGCATTATGAAGCCCCAAATTAAGACGAATTGCAACCTTAATGTCATTTTGAAGCAAAGCTTTGATATTTGAAATTACTCTTTTAAAAGGACTAACGTCATCACTATAGATATAGTTTTTGCTACGATTATATATATCTTCTGTACCGTCAAGACTTATTTGTACTTTTTTAAGATTCCAAATATTTATAGCCTTGGTCGTTATATCGTCATCGATTAAATATCCATTTGTAATCATACTTGAAATATATTCTCTATTGGCAGATTTAAGTGCTTTTGTAATAATATCTATAGCATCGGTATTATATAATGGCTCGCCGCCAAACCAAGTAATTTTTATTTTCTTGTCAGGTTTACTATGCTTTAAAATAAATTTAGCAACATCCTCGGCGGTCTTTGCCGACATTCTCGGCTGCTGTCTGCCTTTTTCATAACAATAAAAACAACGTGCATTACATTCAAGAGTTGTCATAATTGTAAAGCTTTTGTAACAACCATCATCTTCCTTAATGCGTAAGATACGTGCCGTGCTAAGCAATTGGTCGCAATATTTTTTACCTGAGGCGGTATCGCGTATGAAAAACCAACCTTTTTTTAGGTAATCGGTTGTTTCGTTATCCATAGAATCAATTTTCTGCAAAAATTCGGATTCCTCATTTGACAGTAATACCAATTCCTTAGATAAGCCATTATATAAAAGTCTACCGCTGTCGCAAGGCAACGAAAGACAATATGGTGCTAATAATAAATTTTTATTATCTGTGCCTTGCTCACCGAAAAGTGCAGTAAACGTAGGGTTTTTAGGATTGATATTTTTCATAGTAATCTCCCAAATATAATAATATTAACAATAGAGGGTCGACTTTGAAAAACAAAGCCGACCCTTTATTTTTTAACATGCTTAGAGATCTTCCTCGTCAGGACATCCGTTCATTTCTTGCGGACAAAGGGGATTTGTAGGCGATGTGACTACTACATCAGCAACATTCAATTTGATAATTTCAAGAACTGCTTTCAATTAATTTCACCCACTTTAAATAAGATATAATCAAAAATTTTAACCAAACTTCGCTACAGCAGAAGCACTATAATTTGCGATAGCTTTGCAAACAGCTCCGAAAGTGGTTGCAGCACCCTCAGTTGGTGAATCATAATTTTCATTTAAGAAAGATTCAACAGAATAATAGAAAGTAGAGAGCTTCTCACCCTGATAC
>JAQXUJ010000143.1 GCA_029219925.1 Clostridiales bacterium
AAAATGCATGCGGACTTTTAAAGGAAGAAATGCGCATTTTTGATTCGGTTATCATGCGGGCCGCCGATGTTTCTCGTGTACCGGCAGGAGGTGCTCTTGCGGTAGACAGAGATGTTTTTTCGGCATACGCTACGGATTTCATAAGTAAAAATTCTCTTATTACGGTAAAAAGAGAGGAAATAACCGAAATTAATACCGATGAATATACGATTATCGCAACGGGACCGCTTACATCTGATGGGCTTACCGAATCAATTTCAAAAATTACAGGCAGCGCAGGTCTTTACTTTTTTGATGCGGCGGCACCTATTATTGCAAAAGACAGCATCAATATGGATAAGGTGTTCTACGGCGCAAGATATGACCGCGGAACGGCGGACTATATTAACTGCCCTATGACGAAGGAAGAATATTCGGCATTTTATAATGAGCTTATCAATGCCGAAACAGCTGAACTGAAGGATTTTGAAAACAACAGTGTTTTTGAAGGCTGCATGCCGGTCGAGGTTATGGCAAAGCGAGGGGAGCAGACTCTGCTTTTCGGACCGCTTAAGCCTGTCGGACTTAAAAATCCCAAAACAGGAAGGGACGATTCATATGCGGTTGTACAGCTTAGGCAGGATAATAAAGACGCTACCATGTATAATATGGTTGGATTTCAAACAAATCTCAAGTGGAGTGAACAAAAAAGAGTGTTTTCTATGATACCCGGACTTGAAAACGCCGAATTTCTGCGATACGGAGTTATGCACCGTAATACCTATATCGATGCTCCGAGGGTGATTAACAGATATTATCAGGTGAAAAAATATCCCAAGCTATTCTTTGCGGGACAGATTACAGGGGTTGAAGGATATGTTGAATCAGCTTCATCGGGAATACTGGCAGGATATAACATGGCAAAAATGATTAAAGGTGAATCTATGCTTGAACCGGATTCAAGAACGGCAATAGGGTCTCTGCCGATATATATTTCAAATGAGGGCGTGGAGCGGCTCCAGCCTATGAACGCAAACTTTGGAATTATTGATTCCCTTGACAGAAGGATAAAAAACAAATCTGAACGGTATAAGGCCATTGCTGAAAGAGCGCTTGAAATCGTGGAAGGACAGGTGAAGAAAAATGGACGTTAAGAAGAGTCTGGTATCGGTTGCAGCTGCTGTTACGGCATCATTAGTTGTTATTGCGGCGATTATTGCGCCTAATGTGAGCAGAACCGTGCCCCATGGCAGCGACGCGTCGGATTTGCCGGTATTTATGTACTTTGTAACCAACTCTGACTTGGAGGACAAAACGGTAAAAGGTTCATTGGCACAGCTGGAAAAGGACTATGCCGGACTGGTAGAATTTGATATACGGAATGTGGACAAGGACCCAAAACTGCTGTCGGACTTCCCGGTCAAAGACAATACGCCGGCATTGATTATGCTTGATGAAAAGGGAGATATTATCAGCTTTCTGTATAAAACAAGCAGTTATGATAAACTGAAGGAATCAATAGAAACCGTACTGAATAAATGAAAGGGGAACTTATGAATTACAGAGAATACACAATTGATAAGATAGCGGAAACGGCAGAGTTGGAAAGAGAGCAGATTGAAAAAGCGGTAGAAATTCCGCCGGAACAAAGGCTTGGAGATTTAGCGTTTCCGTGCTTTGTGCTTGCAAAAAAATTACGTATGGCTCCTCCGATGATTGCAAAAAATCTTGCGGAGAAATTTGCAGAGGATAAGCATATTGCAAAAGCCGAGGCAGTGGGAGGATATCTTAATTTTTTCTATAACCGCACTGAATTTACCGAGTCGGTTATTAATGAAGTGTTGGAAAAGGGCGAGGATTACGGAAAAGCATCCATCGGAACAGGAAAAACGGTACTTGTTGAGTATTCGTCGCCAAATATCGCAAAACCGTTCCATATCGGGCATTTGTTTTCAACCGCAATAGGAAATTCCTTGGAGCGAATATACAGACAGCTCGGATACAAAACAGTCAAGCTCAATCATTTGGGCGACTGGGGAACACAGTTCGGTAAACTTATTTGTGCATATAAGCGATGGGGCGATGATGCTGCAATTGAAAAGGACCCCATTAATGAGCTGCTGAAAATTTATGTAAAATTTCATGACGAAGCGGAAAGGCACCCGGAGCTTGAAGAGGAAGCAAGAGAATACTTTAAAATGCTTGAAGAGGGAGAGCCGGAGACGACAGCCTTATGGCAGCGTTTTCGTGACTTGAGTCTTGTGGAATTTAAGCGAGTTTACGATATGCTGGGCGTAAGCTTTGACTCATATGCCGGAGAAAGCTTTTACTCGGATAAAATGCCCGAAGTAGTCGATATCCTTAGGGACAAGGGACTCTTAAAGGAGAGTAACGGCGCACAGGTAGTGGATTTGTCCGAGCTTAATATACCGCCTTGCATTATCCTGAAATCAGACGGTGCAACTATATATGCAACCCGAGATATTGCGGCAGCGCTTTACCGAAAGCGTACTTATGACTTCTACAAAAATATATATGTTGTCGGAATTCCGCAGGCGCTTCATTTTAAGCAGATTTTTGCCGTAATGAAAAAGGCAGGCTGGGATTGGGCAGACGACTGTGCTCATGTCGGCTTCGGTCTGGTTAAATTTCCGGATAAAAAGCTGTCTACACGCCATGGCGACGTAGTATTCTTAGAGGATGTATTAAACGAATCGATACAGAAAACCCTTGACATAATAACCGAAAACAGCCCTGAAATGGAAAATAAAGAGGAAGTTGCAAAGAAAATCGGTATCGGTGCAATTTTATACGCTTTCCTTAAAAATTCCCGTGAAAAGGATATTGTTTTCAGCTGGGACAGTATGCTTGATTTTGAAGGAGAGTCGGCGCCGTACGTCCAATACAGCTATGCCCGCGGAAGAAGTATTCTGCGCCGCAGCGGCGGAAATTCGGGCGCGATTGACTATTCGCTTATTACCTCTGACGAGGAATATGCTCTTGTCAGTCAGATTAATGCTTTCCAAAGCGCTGTAATTGATGCGGCGGAAAAGAACGAGCCGTTTTATGTGAACCGTTATGTTACAAATCTTGCACGGCTGTTCAATAAGTTTTATAACAGTTGTCCGATATTAAAGGATGAGATTGCTCCTGAGGTTAGAAGTTCGCGTTTAGCTCTTGTCAGCGCAAGCTGTGAGGTTATTAAGTCTGCATTGGGGCTGTTGGGAATAGAAACTGTGGAGTGTATGTAAAAGGAGATGTTGCTATGGAAAACAGAGTAGCGCTTATTGGCGTTGTGGTGGAAAATTTGGATTCGGTGGCAGAACTTAATGCGCTGCTGCACGATTATGCGGATTTTATAATTGGAAGAATGGGTATACCTTATAAAAAACGCAGTGTATCGGTTATAAGCATTGCAATTGATGCGCCGAATGATACTATAAGTACCCTTGCCGGAAAGATAGGAAATTTACCCGGGGTTTCCTCTAAAACAGTTTATGCGAAACTGGATAGTGATAAGTAATGAAAGAAAAGATTTATACTATTCCCATAAACGAAGCGTATGAGGCAGACTGTGAATGTCCTCTGTGCTTTATTGAACGAAAGCTGGAGGAAGAGGCTGTTGAGTATGAGCTGGGAGCGGCTATGATGGAGCCTGACCATAGGGAGCTATCCAATGAAAAGGGTTACTGTAACAAGCATTTCAAAATGCTTTATGCCGCCCAGAATAAGCTGCCGCTTGCATTGGTTTTGGACACGCATCTTGATATAGTCTGCAAAAAAATAGCGGAGATGAAAAAACCAGAAAAAAGCCGAGGACTGTTTAAAAAGAACGGAACAAAGCCATCCTGCAGCGGCATTATTTCTTCCTGTATGGTTTGCGATAAAATAAACAGCACTATGGACAGGTACTACAGGGTTTTAATTGAGATGTGGAAGGAAGATAAAGGGTTTAGGGAAACAGTCGAAAAGTCAAGAGGATTTTGCCTTCCGCATTTTGAAAAGCTGTACCGACTCGGCAATGACGTAGATTTTTTATCTGCAATCGCTGATGTTGAAGCTAAAGCGTTTGAAACGCTGAAAGAAGATATACATAGATTTACGCTTAAATTCGACTATAGAAACAAGGATATGGATTGGGGAAATGCGAAAAATTCCCCTCTTCGAACCGTAGAAAAACTTGCCGGGTATATTTCAGAGGACGAGATATGATCTATTTTCCGTTGGAAAAACGATTGTACGGAAAAAGAAACTGACGTTTCTGTAATAGGTGATACGGATGAATATAAAGAACTTAAGAGGAGATGGTTTTATGCTTTGCACTAAAATTAAATTAACCGAGGACGAGAATGTTTATCTTGATACATATGTTGCCGATAAAGTCGGTGATTTTAAAAGAAGGGCAATCCTTGTTATCCCCGGAGGAGGATATGGCTGCGTATGCTCGGAACGTGAAGGCGAGCCGATTGCGCTGGCGTTTTTAAAATATGGATATAATGCATTTGTGCTGCATTACTCTGTAGGGAGAACGAACAATTTCCCGAAGCAGCTTTTAGAAGCGTCGCTGGCGGTAAAGCATATTAAGGATAACGCTGAGGAATACGGTATTAATTCTGAGGAAGTGTTTGCTGTAGGATTTTCTGCCGGCGGGCATCTGGCGGGCAGTCTTGGTATTCTGTGGAAAAATGAAGAAGTGAAAAATAGTATTGATATGCCCTATGGATATAATAAGCCTAAAGGCGTAATGATGATTTATCCGGTTGTGTCAAGTGCAGACTTTGGACACTTAGGGTCGTTTAAAAATCTTACGGGCAGCGATAATCCCGATGAGCAGCAGCTTGCTGCCGTCAGCCTTGAAAAACATGTTGACGAAGATTCTGCGCCGGCGTTTATTATGCATACGGCAACAGATGAGATGGTTAATGTGCAAAATTCTCTTGCGCTGGGCGAGGCATACGCCAAGGCCGGGAAAAAGTTCGAGCTGCATATTTATCCGAACGCGCCTCATGGAGTTGCGCTTGGTAATGAAATTACAAGGTGCGGATGTGACGCGTATGTTGATAAAAGCATTGCAAAATGGGTGGAACAGGCTGCTGAATGGGCAGATAATGATAAGGCGTTCTAAATAATGCCTACTGAATAAATAAAAATTGGCTAAACTAATGGCCTTTCTGGATGTTTATGGTATAATAAGTGCAAGGGGAAATGCCGAAATCGGCAAAAACCCTTGCACTTTCGTTTTTATGGGAGCTGTAAAAATGTATAAATACAGAAGTAAACAAATAGGTCTTACAGATTTCAATACGCCTGTTGGAATGAAACTCAATTCTGATAATCGTTGGGTTAAAAAAGTTGAATTAATTCCATGGGATGAAATAGAACAACGTTATGCAAAGCTTTTCACAAACCGCAAGGGAAATGTTGCAAAACCACTTCGCCTTGCGCTCGGAGCATGTATTATACAAGCTGAATACGGTTATTC
>JAQXUJ010000144.1 GCA_029219925.1 Clostridiales bacterium
TTAACAATGAATTTGAGAATTGCCCTTGCAGGTAACCCGAACAGCGGAAAAACCACGCTGTTTAATGCGCTGACAGGTTCGAACCAGTTCGTAGGAAACTGGCCGGGAGTAACGGTTGAAAAAAAGGAAGGAAGGCTGAAAAAGCATGACGATGTAACAATCACGGACCTTCCGGGTATTTACTCTTTATCTCCTTACACATTGGAGGAGGTAGTTGCGAGAAACTACCTTATCGGAGAGCGCCCGGACGCAATATTAAATATTGTAGACGGCACAAATCTTGAGAGAAACTTATATCTTACCACACAGCTTACCGAGCTTGGAATTCCTGTTGTTATTGCAATTAACATGATGGACATTGTAGTAAAGAACGGTGATAAAATCAATATTGCCGAGCTGTCGCGGGAACTTGGCTGTAAAATTGTTGAAATCTCTTCATTAAAGGGAAGAGGCATTTCCGAAGCCGCCGAGGCGGCAATTGAAGCGGCAAAGAACGGAAGGACGGTTCCGATGCATACCTTTTCGGGAACGGTGGAGCATGCCATAGCCCACATTGAAGAAGCGGTGCTTCACGATATGCCGGAGGAGCAGCCGAGATGGTATGCGATAAAGATTTTCGAGCGTGATGAAAAGGCTATGAAATCGCTCCATATCCCAAAGGAAACAATGTCACATATTGAAAAGGACATTCAGGCGGCAGAGGAGGAGCTTGATGACGACGCAGAGAGCATTATCACCAACGAAAGATATATTTATATCGCGCAGCTGATGAAGTGCTGCTATAAAAAGAGAAATGCAGGAAAGTTGTCAACATCCGATAAGATTGATAAGGTAGTAACCAATCGCTGGCTTGGACTGCCGATTTTTGCTGTTATTATGTTCCTTGTGTATTACATATCCATGGTTTCGGTAGGAACCATGGCAACGGATTGGGCAAACGATGGACTGTTCGGCGACGGCTGGCATTTGTTCGGAATCGGAACCTCCGCTTACACAGATGCCTCAGATGAATTTGGTGAAGCAGCGCAAGTAGTAAACGGCTATATTGAGTATGCATCCGATAACGGTGTTGATACTGAAGAGACGCAAGCAGCGCTTGATACGGAATCGGAAGATTTTGATGCAGCTGCTGCAAATTCTGCACTGACAGCTTTTGCGGACGCTGCAAAAAATATTAATGAAGCAACTTACACGGTTGTTGATGAAGAAACAATGGCGGATGAAGAAGTTACTTCCTCTTATGATGAATTACTTGCAGCAATTGAAACATTTGAGAAATACGATTGCACCGAACCGGATCCCGCCGATTACGGCATATGGGTTCCCGGAATTCCCGTTCTTGTGGAAAACGGCTTGAATGCCATAAACTGTGCGGATTGGCTTAGCGGACTTATATTGGACGGTATCGTTGCCGGTGTAGGTGCGGTTCTCGGTTTTGTACCGCAGATGCTTGTACTGTTCCTGTTACTCGCTTTTTTGGAAGCGTGCGGATATATGGCGCGTATAGCATTTGTTCTTGACAGAGTATTCAGAAAATTCGGACTTTCGGGTAAATCCTTTATCCCCATGCTCATCGGTACGGGCTGCGGAGTTCCCGGCATTATGGCGTCGAGAACAATTGAAAATGACCGTGACCGCAAAATGACGATTATGACGACTACCTTTATTCCATGCGGGGCAAAGGTTCCGTTTATTTCCATGATTGCCGGAGCAATTTTCGGAGGCTCGGCATGGGTTGCAACCTCGGCGTATTTCATAGGCATGGCGGCGATTATCATATCCGGTATTATGCTGAAAAAGACAAGACCCTTTGCCGGCGATCCGGCTCCGTTTGTTATGGAGCTGCCGGCTTACCATATGCCGACCGTTATGAATGTGCTTCGCAGTATGTGGGAGCGCGGCTGGTCCTTTATTAAGAAGGCGGGAACAATTATTCTTCTCTCTACGATTGTCGTTTGGTTTACAACCTATTTCGGCTTTGTGGACGGACATTTCACGATGCTTGCCGAGGAGCAGATAGACTCGAGTATATTGGCGTTCATAGGAAACGCAATTGCGTGGATATTCGCACCTCTCGGCTGGGGCAGCTGGCAGGCGGCAGTGGCGTCCGTTACAGGACTTGTTGCAAAGGAAAATATTGTTGGTACAATGGGTATTCTCTACGGCGGTACCGGAACTGTATACGCAAACCTTGCGGGAACTTTTACGCCGATTACGGGATATTCCTTCCTTGTGTTCAACCTGCTGTGTGCTCCGTGCTTTGCGGCGATCGGCGCTATCAAGCGTGAAATGAACAATGCAAAATGGACATGGTTTGCAATTGGGTATCAGTGCGGGTTTGCCTATGCGATAGCCCTTATAGTTAACCAGTTTGGATTATTGTTTACCGGAAATGTAAACGTGGTTGGCTTGATTTTGGCTCTTGCGGTACTTGCTTTTATCGTTTATATGCTGTTTAAGCCGTATAAGGAATCTAAAGGGCTTACGGCTATGGTCGGTGTGAAAGCGTAAAAAGACCGGTAAGCGGCTGAAGGCAATTTGATTTTATATGCGGCGGAGTATATGCCGCATATATGTTAAATGATATAAAGGAGGAATTTTATCGTGACATGGTTATTCAATAATATTTCTACAATTATTGTATGCGGTGTTCTTATTGCCGTTGTTGCGGCGATTGTAGCGTATATGGTCAGAAACAAAAGACAGGGAAAGTCTTCCTGCGGATGCGGATGTAAAAGCTGTGCGATGAGAGGTTCCTGTCACAGCGGGAGGCTGGATTAAAGTAACATTTACACAAGTTTAACTCAACTGAGGTAGCAGAGTTTACATGGAATATGTAAAATTTATATTGTACATATATGTACAAATAAATAACAAAACGCCGAAATTATGGAGGAGGCAAAAAATGATGAAGAAAATACTATCATTCCTTTTGACGGCTTCAATGCTCGTCAGCATGTTCACAGCGGTTACGACTTATGCTGCACAGACGCCGGAAGTGACGTATACTAAACCGTATCTTCTTACACTGAATCCCGGCAGTGAGATGAACATTTGCTGGCTGACGCAGGGAGACGGAGAAGGAAGCATTGAGTTTGGAGAAACAGAAAGCTTGGGTAAAACGGCAAAAGCGCAGCAGTATAAAATAAACGGTATGCGCACCTCGGCAAAAGCAGACGGCTATGATGATGAACCGTCAAACAACCCCGAGCTTAATGTGTATCAGCAGATTGCATCTGTAAAGAACCTGAAACCGGATACTACATATTATTACAGAGCCACAACAACGGTTGACGGAAAAACTCAAACAACAAAAACCTATAATTTCAAAACCGCACCCGTAAAGGG
>JAQXUJ010000145.1 GCA_029219925.1 Clostridiales bacterium
TGCACCGCGGGCATTTAAAACAGTAACGCCGCGGCGACTGTTTTCGATTATCATTTTTGAAATCTGTTCGCCTTTGTCGGTTATAACAAACGCCAGTTTTGATGCATTCAGCCGGTCGATGAAAAAATCAATTATTATGGACGAGGCAATCAACCCAAATAATCCGTAAAGTGCCAGCTTAATATTCTTGAAGACAAATAAAGAAATAAGAATTATAATTCCGTCAATTATCAAAAGAAGCAGTCCGATAGGAAAGTATGGGTATTTGCTTTGAATAAGTCTGCCTATTATATCGGTACCGCCGGTATTCGCGCCAGAGGCAAAGGTCATAGCAGCTCCGGTTCCGAACAGACAGCTCCCGAAAAACGACGCAAGAAAAAGGTCGTCTGTTACAGGCGGCATTTGCGAAAAAACTTGTACTAAAACGGAAAGTACTATTACGGAAAACACGGAATTAAGCACAAAACGTTTTCCGAGTATACGGTAGCTTAACGCCAGAAGTACGATATTCAATATCAGATATACCGCTCCGGGCGGTATACCCAGCTGATAAAGTATGGTTGCTATACCCGAAACGCCGCCGGTTACGATTTCGTTTGGCAGATAAAATAACCCGGTTGCGATTGCTGTGAGTGTAATTCCCGTAACAATAATCAGCTGTGATTTTAAAAATTCCTTCAAAACTTATTCCTCCATAATATTTAAAGGACACGCAAAATTTTGCGTGTCCTTTATCTGTCGTATATAAAATTATTTTTTTGTCTTTGAAGCTTTCTTATCAGGTTTTACTTCTTTTTCAACAACCTTTGCGATTGTTTCGTCTGTCTTGGTGATTTTTTTATCCTCTGCCATCTTTGCTGCCTCTGCTTTCTTTGCAACAGCTTTTTCGGTTTCTTTTACAGTTTTTTTACAGCATCTGGTTGTCTTTTTTTCAGCGGCTTTTGCAGTTGTCTTTTTAGCTGCGGTTTTTTTTGCAGCTTTTTTCGGTTTGATAGATTTAGCAAATGCAATAAATGCGTCAACATTTCCGCCTGCATAAACCGTGCCGTCCGCAATGGCGTTTTCAATATCAAGCTTGCCCTGTGCCATACTCAAAATACTTTTATAGCTTGCCGCAACGTCGACATCATTATCGTAATAGTCGTACGGTTCTACGAAAAACTGCTTGTCTGCCTGCTCAATATAAAAAATACCGCCGCAGTCCTCATCAGTCATTCTGACCTGAATTGCAAAATGTCCGCCGTCAGCCGTAACGTCTGCTTTTTCCAAAGCTGTCTTGATTTTTTTGAATGCTTCTTCAAAATACATTGTCATTCACCTTTCTCATCATATATTATTACATTTATAAGTATAGACGCTTATAATGTAATTTATGCATTTATTATAACATATTTTTTTATTTTTTGCAAACAATAGATAACAAATTGTAGCATTTCAATAAAAAAAATATTATTGATTAAGGGAAAACTAAAATAATTACCAATTATTATGCCTAAAAGGCGGAACGGAGGCTAATTAATGCAGGAGGAAAATAACAATAGCGGCGGAGGTAACAGCAACGAAAGGGATACGGCGGATATTATTACAACAAAAAATTCCAGAGGATGTATAAGATGTTTAAATATTATAGGAACCATTGAAGGTCACACAATAGCGTCACCCCAATGTAAGACAACAAAATACGAGCATGTATTACCCCAGCTTGTGGAGCTGGAGGAGGATGACGATGTGGATGGATTATTAGTTCTTTTGAATACGGTGGGCGGCGATGTCGAAGCCGGACTTGCTATTGCCGAGATGATTTCCGGATTATCCAAACCCAAAGTATCTCTGGTTCTGGGAGGCGGTCATTCAATAGGTGTGCCGCTGTCTGTATCTGCTGATATTTCATTTATTGCTCATTCCGCATCAATGACAATTCATCCGATGCGTACCAGCGGAGTTGTAATAGGTGTATCACAGACATTTGAATATATGAAACGCATGCAGGACAGAATTATTGATTTCATTGTAAGACATTCAAATATTGAATATGACGCATATAAAAAAATGATGCTGACAACTGACGAAATCGCCAATGATGTCGGCAGTGTTCTTTTTGGTGCAAAAGCAGTAGAATGCGGTCTTATAGACAGAGTCGGGACTCTCAGCGACGCTCTTGATGCGCTGTACGGACTGATAGAAGAAAAGAGTTGCTAAAATATTAACAATGATTGTCGAACACAGCGCATAAATATCCTGTCAGGATATTGTTGATATAGTCGAAGGTCTTGGTTATTTTTATCCGGCGGAAATAGTGTAGGCTGCATAGGCATACCCCTTGCAGCTGGTGTGTACTATCACAGCCTGAATTTAAGACTCAGCCCAATGCTGAGATCGCTCGAAATGAGTCTGTCGAGCATATGCGTTGTCACAATCGCACTTCTGCTGCGAAGAGTTAAATAAAATGCTGCTTCAAAAGTGGGATTATGCAGAGGAGGAAAAGAAGGGAAAAGATTACAAGAACCGGCGGTATGATTACAGCCGGTCCGCCTCTTTGGTATCGGTACGCAGTACGTCAAGATTTTCCATAACCTCACGGCGTTTTTTGCTGCTGTACTGTGCATAATATCTGTGTGTTACCTCTATGTTTTTATGTCCCATAAGCTCGGCTACCATTTTAATGTCTACGCCGTCTTCTAAAAGACGGCACGCAAAGGTTCGTCTGAGAGCATGAGGGCGTGTTTTATCCGGATGGGTAATGCCGACAGTATAGCAATAGTTCTTCAGCGTTTTTTCAACTGCTGCGGTTGTAAGCGCTTTCCCGCCGCGTCCAAGAAACAGCGGACCCGTTTCACGAGGATTTTCCTTGTCTTCGTGAATATATTCATATAGCGCATTATTCACCTGAACGGGCATAAAAATCTCTTGCTGGTCTCCGCCTTTGCGGGTGACTATGAATGATTGGGTGTTAAAGTCTACATCTGTAATCTGCATATTTACAAGCTCGCTTACACGTATACCTGTCCCAAGATATGTTGTAAAAATAGCAATATCCCGCAGCTTTTTATTTTTATATTCTGAAAGAGTGCGGCCTTCGAAATATTTTTCGCCGTTGTAAATTACATCAATCAGTCTAACTGTTTCTTGCGTTGTAAGCGGTTTTTTTATTTTTTGATGCAGCTTTACAAAATCTACCTTATCGGTAACGTTTTGCGAAATTTGCTCTGTTTTGTAAAGATAAATAAACAAACCACGTACTGCAGACAGCTTGCGGTTAATGCCGTACGCCGAGTTGCGGCAAATTCGCTTCATTGGTTTTCCGGAAGGGGAGATATATTCCGTTTCGTATTCACGGAGATATGCCTTAAACCTGATTAAATCGCTGGGAGTTATTCTTTCCATGTGTTCCGGTGTAAAATCTTCATTCTTTATTATTTCCTTAAATCGATTCTGTCTTAAGAAGTTCAGAAATACTCTGACATCAATACAATATCCCAGCTGAGTATTAATACTTTCGCCGTTATAGTACTCTTCGATATATGTAAAAACGAAATCGGGAAGCTCGCTGAGATAGTTTGAAAGATAATGCTGTTTTATCATAAAAATTCCTCCTTATACACCTTAGTATATATTTTTTTTTGGTATTTTTCAATAAATTTTTTTGAAATGTAATATTATTTTTATATTATCTATAGACTAATTGGTAATAATATAGTAAAATATACTGTGTAATATTATACAATCGAAAGGGTTGGGAATTATGGCGATTTTAATAAACAGTGAATTTGGTAATATATCGGTTAATAATAACGTCATAGCCTCCATTGCAGGCGCCGTTGCAACTAAAAGCTACGGCGTTGTCGGAATGGCTTCAAAAAGTAAAAAGGATGGCGTGATAAAGCTTTTAAAATTGGAAAATATGTCCCGCGGAATTAAAATTGATGTGGAAGATAACGGCATTGTAATCGATTTGCATATTATTGTCGAATACGGCGTTAATATCAATGCGATTTGCGACAGTATTGTGCACAATGTTAGGTATCAGCTTGAACACAATACCGGACTTAAAGTCAGCCGGGTAAACGTTGTGGTAGAATCTGTGAGAGTGAAGGAGTAAAAAAAATGATTAATGGTAAATTGCTTGCACAGATGTTTATTTCCGGTGCAAATAATTTGTATAATAAAAAGCAAATCGTAAACGATTTAAATGTATTCCCGGTTCCGGACGGTGACACGGGTACAAATATGTCCATGACTGTTCAGAATATGGCAAAATCCCTCCAGGAGGTTCAAACCGATTCGGTTACAAAGGTTGCAGATTTAATGTCATTTGCTACCCTGCGCGGCGCTCGCGGAAATTCGGGCGTTATTTTGTCGCAGTTTTTTAGGGGAATGTCAAAAAGTCTTAAGGGAAAAACTCTTTGTGAACCGTATGATTTTGCAAAAGCTTTAAAGCAAGGCTCTGATACGGCATATAATGCGGTTATGAACCCTACCGAGGGCACTATTTTAACGGTTGCACGTGCTGTTTCCGACGCAGCGCTTAGTGCAGACAATGACATTACGAGCATTATTGAGGCGGCGGTCGAAAGCGGCAGCAAAACGCTTTTAAAGACGCCCGATATGCTTCCTGCGTTAAAAAAGGCGGGGGTTGTTGACGCTGGCGGACAGGGTTGGATTTTTATTCTTGAGGGTGCTCTGGAATATCTGAAAACCGGTGAAATCGTCAGCGCCCAAATTAATGATGCCGAAACGTCATCTCACAGCACGCCGGCACAGCAGCACGCTGATACCGAAAATATTAAATATATGTACTGCACCGAGTTTATTGTTGAAAAAAAAGACAGCGGCGCTGATGTTGTTTCCTTTAGGAAATCAATAGAAAATCACGGCGACTGCATGCTTGTAATTGATGATGATGACATTGTTAAGGTTCACATTCACACGAATAATCCCGGATTTATACTTGAATGTGCAATCAAAATGGGAACACTGATAAACATTAAGATTGACAACATGAAGCATCAGCATCAGTCGCTGATTGTGGAGCAGAGTAAAAAAGAAGAGGAAAAACCGCACAAAGAATACGGTTTTGTTTCTGTTTGTGCCGGAAGCGGCATTGCGGGGATATTAAGAGATTTGGGTATTGACGTTGTCATTGAGGGCGGTCAGACAATGAATCCCAGTACAGATGATTTTCTGAAAGCCGTAAAGGAAATTAATGCTGATAATATTTTCGTTTTTCCAAATAATAAAAATATTATTCTGGCAGCAAATCAGGCAAGTGAGCTTTCGAAAAAGAATGTAACGGTAATTCCCACGCGCAGCATTCCCGAATGTATATCGGCAATGCTTAAGTTCTCCGATAATAATGACGCTGCGGCAAACGAAGAGCTTATGAACAGAGCTGCTTCAAAGGTAAAGACCGGTCAGATAACCTATGCCGTACGCGATACCGTTGTTGATAACAAAAATATTGCTGAAGGAGACATTTTAGGCTTGTCGGGAAGTAAAATTGTCAGCACAGGAAAATCAGTGGATGACGTTCTTATTTCTCTAACAGATGAAATATCGGATGATGATACCGAATTTATCACGCTTTATTACGGTGAAGATATTTCAAAGGAGGATGCGCAGCATGCCGCAGAAATGCTTGAGGAACGTTTGGACGAGATAGAGATTGATGTAAAATACGGAGGTCAGCCGCTGTATTATTACATTATTTCAGCCGAATAATATGGATGACATAAAAACACTGCACGGAGTTGGGGAGCAGCGTGCGAAGCTTTTTGCCCGAAAGGGTATAAAGACGGTAGAGGATTTGCTCTATTATTTTCCACGTGAACATGAGGACAGAACGCATTTTTCCCAAATATCCGAATGTAATGTCGGAGAAACGGTGTGTATTTCAGCAAAGGTTTTTTCGCCTGTAAAGGAAACCCGCATAAGGAAAAATTTTACTGTGTACTCTATGGTAATATTTGATGACACCGGTGCAATGAACGTCATCTGGTACAATAATAGATATGTAAAAGGGATGTTTCAGACCGGAGAAGAGATGCTATTTTACGGCAGGGTTGAAGAGTCAAGGAAGAGAAAGGAGCTTCAAAATCCTGTTTATGAGAAAGCTGATAAACAACGGTTTATAGGCAAAATTGTACCTGTTTATCCCCTGACCGGAGGACTGACGCAGAAGAATATTCAGAGTGCGATGGAGGAAGCTCTAAAAACCTGCGGAATCATTGATGAATACCTGCCGCAGTCCATACGAAAAAAATATAATATTGCGGAAATTAATTTTGCGATGCACAATATTCATTTTCCGAAAGACGCATCATGCTATGAACAAGCGCGGAAGAGATTTATTTTTGAGGAGCTGTTTCTGT
>JAQXUJ010000146.1 GCA_029219925.1 Clostridiales bacterium
CAGTGCATAATGCAGCTTTCGGGGCACGACCTTTGCGGCGATGAACGTATTGTGCGGTATTTTGATGAGGCAAATACACGCTTTCAGCTTTACCGCGACTGCATATCAAATAACAGCATTGAAAATATGGTGGAAAAATATATGGCATCGCTGCACGCGATAAATATATCCGCAAAGGGGCATCACTACTTTGTGCCGAGGGACTATATGCACAAACTTGATTTGCTGGAGGACTTTTTCGCACTTCTGGCAAAGGAGAATTTGTTTGTATATGCCGACGGCAGAGACGCAAAGTACATCAGCTCAAATTCAATGTATGTTGCCGATGATGAAACGCAGCGGAAGAAGATGGCTCACGAGTTTTACGCCGATATGGGACGTGAGATTGAGGAATATCAGCGAAATATCTCGCGTCTGATACGAAACGGTAACAGCTCGCAGCGGATACTTGACCGCTGGACCCTGAAAATCGAGGGCTTACAGAGGAAAAAGAGAGAATATGAAGATTTATTGAAACAAAATCTATCGGGAATGGACGAAAACTTTACGCTGCTCGAGGGTATGCGTAATCAGCTTATGCTGAATGTGCAAAGTGCGAACCTTTACGGTTTGGCTGCGTGAAGTTTGTCTTGAAATATGAAAAGAGGATGCCGCAGGGCGTCCTCTTTCTGTGTATTATGAGGAGGAATATATATGATAAAAAATGATGACGGCATTAGCTATGTACGTTACAGTGTGGGTGAAAAATATGATAAAACCATGTCTGCAGACGGTGCGGTAATCGAGGCAAATAACAATGTACTCGTGTGTACGGTAGGGCTTAGTAATATATCTGTGGTAGAAAAAAGAGCAATCAAATGTGGCAGTATTAAATTTTCGGTATGCGACATTGATGAGATTACCTTTGTCGGTTTGCAGATTGGAAGATGTCTGCAATTTGATATGCCTTTTAATATGCGGCTGTATAACGAGTTTAGGCTGCGGAAGATAAAAGACGGCGAAAGCTATGCGGTTCTGATGATATTGGTTGAAAACAAAACCAATATTATACAAAACATACGGATGATTTCGCTCGGCGAGAAGAACTCAAAGCGGTTGTATGAATTATCGCAAAAACAGTGGGAACATAATCTGCCGGACTATAACCGGCGCTTGAAAAGAGTGAGAGAGACATATTCAATAGAGCAAATCATTAAGAAGGGTGAAAGCAATGAATAAAAAAACCGAGATGATAAGAATTGATAAATTGGACAGCTTTTCCGAACACCCGTATATCGTTTGCGATGATGACGCTATGTTTGAGCTTGCGGACAGCATATGCGAATACGGCGTGCTGATACCGATAATCGTGCGTCCGAAAGATAACGGCAGGTATGAGATAATATCGGGACACAGGCGAAAGCGTGCCTGCGAGATTGCCGGGCTTAGTGAAATACCGGCGTTCGTGTTCAGGGTGGACGATGATGAAGCGGCAATTTTGCTTGTAGACAGCAATATCCAGCGTGAAAATCTGCTGCCGAGCGAAAAAGCCTATGCTTATCGGCTGAAATATGATGCGATTAAGCACCAGGGCATACGCACATCTGGACACGGTGTCCAGATGTGGAGTGAGGAAGAGTTGGGTGCACAAAATGATATGAGCGGCAGAAATGCACGCAGGTATATCCGGCTTACGAATTTGATTTTTCAGCTTTTGGATAAGGTGGATAAGAAAATCATATCATTGACCGGCGGCGTTGAACTGTCATTTTTGAAAATCCGTCCGCAGTATATGGTGAATGACCATATCGAAAGAGAGGAATGTACGGTGAACCATAAGCAGGCACGCAGTATACGCGAGCTTGCGGAAAAGGAAATGCTGGACAACTCGGCACTTCATCATATTCTTGATGAGGTAATGAAAGAAAAGAATATTTCGATAAACCAAAAACGGCTGAAGAGCTACTTTCCCGAGGAGTATTCCGTACGTCGGTGCGAGGAGGAACTGTGGAAAATACTTGATGAGTGGTATAAAAGAAACGGAGGGAAATGAGTGTGTATATGACGAGAAATGTTAAAAAGTGGCATAATTATAACTTTGAGCCGGAGGAGTACAAAACCGCAAAGGATTTTGCGAATTTTGCAAGAAATATAAAGGCGGAAATAACGGCTCAGATTAGAGACAGCGGCTATACGCTGCGAATATATATCAGGGGGTATTACTATATTTCCGGTTTTATACGCAGCAATGACGGTCGCTGCGTATATTTCAATATCGGCGATGTCCGGTATGAGCATGACTGGTATAACCGTGTTCTTGTGCGTGAGGCAAGGAATGACCACGATTATACAGGCGGTCGGAATGTGTACGTGAAACTTGATGAAATAGGAACAGTCTGCAAACTGATACTCTCAAGAGAAAGCGAGTTTGCGGCATAAGAAATTAATATTGCCTCTCTGTGTAATACAGGGAGGCAATATTTTATTGCAATACGGCAAGAAAATTATACGAGCATAGGAATGAAGGAGAACAAAGACTGAAAGCTGTATAAGGCTGAAAGAGATGCGCGAGAAAAATAGACAAATCACAGAAGGGGTGATATAATATCTACAAAGAATATGCTTGGAGATAATTAATATGACTAAAACAATAAATTTAAACGGCAAAACAATTCAATATGAATTAACATATAAGAAGGTCAAAAATATCAACCTTCGGATCAAGTCTGACAGGACGGTTTTTGTCTCGGCAAGCAGGCGCGTTGCGCAGAATATCATAGACGATTTTATGCTTTCAAAGGCGGATTTTATACTGAACGCATTAAAAAAATATCAAAGCCGCGAAAACAAGCCCCTCATAAAGTATTTTGATGAAAGCGAAGCGGAGCAGGCAATATTGAATTTGTGTAATCGGATATATCCCGTATTTGAGAAAAGAAATGTGAAATTTCCGCAAATCAAATTCAGGAAAATGAAATCACGGTGGGGCAGCTGTAATCCCGGCAAGGGGATACTGACTTTTAATACGCAGCTTATGTATGCACCACCGGAGTGTATTGAATATGTAGTTGTGCACGAATTTGCGCATTTTTTTTTCAGCCGAATCATTCGGCTTTGTTTTACAATGAAGTCGCAGCCGTTTTGCCGGACTGGAAGGACAGGCGGAAAAAGCTTAGATACGTTGGTATATATCCTACAAAAATCGAGAGAGATATTTGACAATAATATTTTATTGTGTTATACTCTTTATACAGTATATGAAATATGTTGAAAAAGGAGTGGGTAAATGCAAAAGGTTACAATTTATACATTGGCGGAGGAGCTGGGTGTAACACCGTCATCTGTAAGCCGTGCATTTAACCCAAATTCAAAGCTGAGCGATTCCAAGAGAAGCAAAATATTAAATCTTGCCAAAGAATATGACTTTACACCTAACCGAATGGCATCGCGCCTGTCTCAAAAAGTAAAAAAAGTCGGTATACTGCTGTATAGTTCATATATACCCTTTATTGAGGCGTTGGAGAATGGAATAAACAAGGCATATGAAAATATAAAAGGCTACAAAATTATATATGATCTCAAAAAAGTAGAAAAAAGAGCCGGCTCGGCAGAAAAATGCTATGATGTTCTTAACGAATTTATTATTGCAGGATATGATGGAATACTCGTAGCAGGGCTTAATGATATTGAGCACAGAGATTTTCTTGCGGAACTGTATAAGAAAAATCATAACATTGGATATATACATACTTTTTCTGATTTGCCTCGCCTGTTTGTTTCGACACAGGACACTGCTATGGCGGCTGAAATTGCAGCCGAAGTGCTGTCTTGCTGTCTGAAATTCAGCACCGAAAAGAATATAATTCTTTTTACCGGAAATTTAAACAGTCAGGTGCACAGGTTAGCCAAAAAGACCTTCATTAAAGCGGCCAAAGATTATTCGCTGCATATTTTGGAATGTATAGATATGAAAGATGATCCGGAGCTGCTTAAGCAAAAAACGAGCTATATATTTAATAAATACAAGGATAAGCTTAACGGAATATTTATATCGAGCGGCAGGTCATATGAGCTGTGCAAGTATATGTATGATAATGCCCTGCAAAGTGAAATCGCGCTTGTGACTGTGGATGTGTATAATGAATTAAATGATTTTATCAAAAACGGAACCGTTGCGGCAAGCATTTATCAAAATCATTATGAACAGGCGAAAAAGGCGATGGAAGTTATGTGCAGGTATCTTATTGAAAATGTCATTGAGAACAGAGAGATATATGTAGCACCGGAAATTGTAATGAAAAATAATCTTAGTTTATATGAGTAATTTTTTTACCCAAAAGTGCAACCGATTGCACTTTGCGGATACATTGATTGCTGCGGAAAAAATTACAAGCGGTATATTTATTGAAATGCATCTGAAGTTTTGATATAATAATTTTGGGAGGTTCTTATGTTTAATTTGTTAAAAAAGAAATTATATATGATACTCGCAATTGTGTTTTGCATACTTTCCGTAGTGTTGACATTTAATTATGTGATAATTGAGAGGACAATGCGTAATGACTACATAAAGAAAGTTGAGGACATAGCAAGAAAACACATAGAAGATTTTAATGTTAAAATGGATTATGTGGAAAATATCACATCGGTATTTCTAAACAATTTACAGCTGAAATACGGCGGAAATATACCGTTTGATAATTTTAATATTGAGGTTAGCAGTATCAAAATATACAGCAATGATATTGACGGTGTCGGGATTTTTCTGGACGACGGCAGAAAGGTAGTATCAAAATCCATGTATTTACAGTATCAGGAGATATTCTTTGAAAAGATAAGAGAGGATATATCTTCGTTCTGGTATATAGAAACACAAAATAACGGAGAAGAACAAAAATTATATTTTGTTATGCCGTTTAAACATGGAGAGAATATCGGATATGTCATTGCCGATGCGGGAAAGCTGCGAAAGAATTTCAGCCCGGACGGCGTATTTATGAAGCAATCCCTAATATCATTAGAAAATGAATACGGAAGGTTCATTATATATGATGAGGGGAATAATAACAAAATTAACATTTCCAAACAGCTTGATAACGGGATAAATGTGAAAGTATTTGTGCAGGATGCGGCGTTGAAAAACCGCCTCAGAATAGCGTTAATTGCTATAATATGTTTCGGATTGCTTGTTATGTTTATTGCAGTTATAGCCGCAAGAAATATTATTAATTCCATTATAAGTGAAATGGAAAAGCTTAAGCAGGAAATAGATACATATGCATCACAAAAATAACCGGGAGGTGGATAGAATGGTAACAGTGATGGTAGTAGATGATGAATATTTGGTAAGACGAGGAATAAGAGAAACCATTGATTGGGAGCAATATGGCTTTGAGATAATATGCGAGGCAACCAGTGGTTCAGAGGGCTATGAAAATTACCTGAAGTATCACCCGGACATAATAATCACGGATGTACGAATGAAAAAAATGACCGGGCTTTCGATGATTGAAAAATTAAAGCAAACCGATGGTTTTGCATCGGATATTATTGTGATTTCGGCATACGATGAGTTCAAGTATGCACAAAGGGCAATGGAAAACGGCGTTGACGCGTATATCTTGAAACCTATTCAGGAAAAAGAGCTAATTTCGGCAATGCTGAGAATAAAAAGCGAAAGAGAAATTAAACAAAAACAAAAAAATATTCTTGATGACTATACAAGGCAAATTCCTACAGTGAAAAATCTTGTTATTTTGGAACTGCTTGAGGGAAAATACAAAAACAGCGATGAAATAAAAAACAAGCAGGAAATGTACCGGATTGAATTGCCGAATGGCGAATATACGGTTGCGTGCATAAAATACGATAATCTTACCGAAATTACGGAGAATACTGTCCAGCTCCAGCGTGATTTGGAAGAAGTATTGTCATATTACGCACGTATTCCGGGTGATATGCGTTATGAGTGGTGCAAAATAGAAGACGGTTTTGTGGCGCTGATACTCTTTTATCACGATGACAATTACAAGCTCCTGCAGTCCTCGACCTCTAATTTGGTAAATTTTTTGACCAATATAAAGGAAAATATTGAGACAATATCGAACAGAACCGTATCGATAGGGTTTTCTCTGGGGCATGTTAATCTGGACGAAATGAAGACTGCGTTTGACGAGGCAAAGAGAGCGTTGGCACACAAGAGCTTTGCAGGCAACGGCGCGATTATAGATTACATTACGGTTCCGCAGACAATGACGGCGGCACTGGTTTTTCCCAATGAAGATATAGAAAAGATAGTGCAGTCTGCCAGAAAGAAAACGGAAGAAGGCTTGAATATAGTAAATAATTTCTTTGAAAAAGTAAAAAGTGATTCTTCAATAGAAATTGAAAGCCTGAAGGATGTAATTCTTGAGATGACAGTTATGATTCTGCGCGATTTTTTTGAAAATACAGAGGAAATGAACAAGGTATACGGAAGAAGAATTGTTCCCTCAAATGAATTGAAAAGGCTCGAAACGATTTATGATATTGAAGAATGGACAAAAGAAATTATAAAGGGAATTTATGAGTTCTCGTCGGAGAAAAATTCAAACAGGTATATTATAAGAATAAAAGAAGAAATTGAGGAGAAATATTCCGAACCTATTACGGTGCAGAGTATAGCGAACGATTTGCATATAAGCCCGTATTACCTGATGCACCTCTTTAAAGAAGAGGAAGGAAAGACCTTCAATCAGTATCTTACAGAGATAAGAATGAATAAGGCTATGCAGATGCTCAAAACCGGTGAATACAAGGTGTATGAAATTGCAGATATGCTCGGATATAAGGACACAACTTATTTTTCGTATATATTTAAAAAAACAACCGGACATACACCGCGTGAAATAAT
>JAQXUJ010000147.1 GCA_029219925.1 Clostridiales bacterium
CCGACCATATGTACGGCCGTTGAACCTGCGAAGTCATGGAAGCCTAATTCCGAAAGCCAGCCGCCGCCCCAAATCCAGTGTCCTGAAATTGGGTATACGAGCAAGGAAATTGCTGCCGAATAAATACAGTATGCGCTGAATTTTGTACGTTCAGCCATGGCGCCGGAAACGATTGTAGCAGCTGTTGCGCAAAATACCGTCTGGAAAATTGCGAACGCCCAAAGGGGAACACCGTCGGGAAGAACCGAGGTATAGTCCTTCATGATAAACGGGTCAATCCAGCCGAACAGCGCCGTGCCGGTTCCAAACATGACACCAAAACCGAACAGCCAGAAACACGGTGTTCCGATACAGAAATCCATTAGGTTTTTCATAAGGATATTACCTGTATTTTTTGCTCGTGTGAAGCCTGCCTCACACATCGAGAAGCCTGCTTGCATGAAGAATACCAGTGCTGCTCCCAGCAGCACCCAAATTGTGTTTACTGCGCTGAATGTCATTTTAATCACTCCTTAATATTTTTCTGTTTATCTTACGCCGAACAATAAATCGCCGTAGGTCGGGAAGGGCCAGTATTTGCTGTCTGTCAAAGTTTCAGCCTCATCAGCTGCAACTCTTAAGGATGCCATCTTAACAAGAATGCTGTCACGTACAAATTCCGACTGCTTCTGTATATCCTCAATATCCTTAAGCTCGGCAGCGGCCTTTTCCAGCTCTTCCGTTCTGTCGAATATCAAATCCTCCAAGGTGGAAAGCTTTGAAATTACGGAATTTTCGTATCTTGAAGGAATTGTCTCACCCAAGGTCTTTTTCTTAGATACGGTTTCAACAAGGTCGGAAACGTATTTCTCTATAGCGGGAAGAATTTCCTTCTTTGCCATGTCAATCATGGTGAGGGCTTCAATATTTACCGCCTTTACATAGTTCTCAAGCATGATTTCACATCTTGATTCAAGCTCTGCCTGCGTATATACCTTTTGTTCAATCAGCATATCGGCATTCTTCTTGTCAAGCAGATGCGGCATGCAGTCAGCGGTTGTCTTGTAGTTTGAAAGGCCTCTCTTTGCGGCTTCCTCCATCCATTCGTCGCCGTATCCGTTTCCACCGAATATAATTCTCTTGTGATCATTAATCGTTTGCTTTATAAGATCGTGAAGTGCAGTTTCAAAATCTGCCGCACCTTCAAGGGTGTCCGCAAATTTCTCCAAAACATCTGCAACGGCGCTGTTAAGCATTATATTAGCGCAGGCGATGCTGTTTGATGAACCCAGCATTCTGAATTCGAATTTATTGCCGGTGAACGCAAAGGGCGACGTTCTGTTACGGTCGGTAGCGTCCTTTCTGAATTCCGGAAGAATATCAACACCCAGCTTCAGCTTTGTCTTTTTACCGCCTTCATAGACGGAATCGCTTTCGATTGCGTTCAAAACTGCCTCAAGCTCTTCGCCAAGGAAGATGGATATCACAGCCGGCGGAGCCTCGTTTGCGCCCAGTCTGTGGTCATTTCCTGCTGTAGCAACGGAAATTCTCAGCAAATCCTGGTATTCGTCAACCGCCCTGATAACGGCAACAAGGAATAAGAGGAACTGTGCGTTTTCATAGGGTGTTTCACCGGGTGTCAGCAGATTTACGCCGGTATCGGTGGACATTGACCAGTTGTTGTGCTTTCCGCTACCGTTAACTCCTGCAAAGGGTTTTTCATGGAGCAGACATACAAGACCGTGCTTTGCCGCAACCTTCTGCATAATTTCCATGGTCAGCTGGTTATGGTCGGTTGCAATATTTGTTGTTGAATAAATCGGTGCCAGCTCATGCTGTGCGGGAGCAACCTCGTTATGCTCTGTTTTTGCAAGGATTCCCAGCTTCCACAGCTCATCGTTCAAATCCTTCATAAATTCTGCGACTCTCGGTTTGATGATACCGAAGTAATGGTCGTCCATTTCCTGACCCTTGGGCGGCTTTGCGCCGAACAGCGTTCTGCCTGTAAAAATCAGGTCGCGGCGCTTGTCGTACATTTCTCTGTCTACAAGGAAATATTCCTGCTCCGGACCGACTGATGTGCCTACCATATGCACACTGTCATTTCCGAACAGCTTTAAAATTCTGAGTGCCTGTTTGTTAAGAGCTGCCATTGAACGCAGCAGCGGAGTTTTTTTGTCAAGCGCCTCACCTGTGTATGAACAGAATGCAGTAGGAATACATAGTGTTTTGTCCTTAATGAATGCGTACGACGTCGGATCCCAAGCGGTGTAGCCTCTTGCCTCAAAGGTGGCTCTTAATCCGCCTGACGGGAAGGAGGAAGCGTCCGGCTCGCCTTTTACCAGCTCTTTTCCGGAGAATTCCATTATTACTCCGCCGTCCGGTGCGGGTGAAATGAAGCTGTCGTGTTTTTCTGCCGTAACACCGGTCATTGGCTGAAACCAATGAGTGTAATGGGTTGCGCCTTTTTCAACCGCCCAATCCTTCATGGCTGTTGCAACGGCGTTGGCAAGCGATATATCGAGCTGCTTGCCCTCATCAATTGTCTTTCTGATTGAATTATAGACATGCTCCGAAAGTCTTGCTTTCATCTGTCTGTCATCAAAAACATTGCTTCCGAACATCTCCGGTAGTGTTGCCATATTTATCAACCTCTCTTTGTAAAATAAAAAATGGCAAGGATACCACAGGGAAATTTCCCTTGGCATCCTTGCCTTATGTCATGCATTATACACCCTAATTTTTATTTTGTCAACCCCTTTTTTAAAATTTTTTAAATTTTTTGTGAAAAAATAAAAACAAAACCACAGAAAATGTCGGATATTGATGTGACCGAGCAGTTATTAACGCTATTTCAGCAGTTCATCATAGGATGTGTTTAAAACCTCCTTAATAGCTTTTAGCTGTCTCATAATTAACAGGAAGAAAAAAACTGTTGACAAACATAGTATTC
>JAQXUJ010000148.1 GCA_029219925.1 Clostridiales bacterium
ATCATATTTTTTCCTCCAATGTTATATTATATCTATACAAAGTATATTTTAATATATTTTCCGTAAAATTTCAAGTCTTTTTTCAAATAATAATCAATTCTTTACAAGATTTGGTTAAATTCTGTACATTTTCACCTATAGCAATCACATCTTCGATACGCACGCCGCCGAATCCGTCAATATAAATTCCCGGTTCTACCGTTATAACATTGCCAATTTCGGTTATATCGGTGCTTTTGGGAGAAAAGCACGGATTCTCATGAATCTCTATGCCGACGCTGTGCCCAAGACTATGACCGAAATTCCCGCCGTATCCCGCTTTTTCAATGACGCTGCGGGCTGCCCTGTCAATTTCGGCGCAGCTTTTTCCCACATCTGCCGCTTCCAGAGCCGCTGTCTGCGCAGCAAGGACCGTATCATAGATTTCGCGCTGTCTTTCCGAGCATACGCCCATAACAACCGTTCTTGTCATATCCGAACAGTAGCCGTCCAGTACGCATCCGAAATCCATTGTTACAAAGTCACCCTTTTCAATGACCTTGTCCGACGCCGTTCCATGTGGCATGGCGGAGCGTATTCCGCTTGCGACAATGGTGTCAAAGGATGTTTTTTGTGCGCCGTTTTTACGCATATACATTTCCAGTATAAACGCAGCCTCAATTTCGGTCATGCCTGTATGCAGCTGAGTCAAAAGGTACGAAAACGCCGCATCTCCCAGCTCCTCCGCCGCTCTTATCCGCAATATTTCCTCATCGGATTTGCATCTTCTGGGCGCAGAAATTCTGTTCTGCATCGGCACAAGCTTTTTCCCGGTTTTTTGAAATTGCGCCAGCTGCTTTACGGTAACGTAATCCTCTTCAAACCCCAGAGTATCGCAGTCAAGACCCTGCACTATATCAAAAAGTCCCTTTGCTATATCGTACTGTTCAAAATCTGATGCCTGTTCCCGTGCCTGCACGGTATAGCGGGAATCGGTTGCAATAATTTGCCTGTTCCTTGTAATGAGCAGAACGGCGTCCTCAGAGGTAAATCCCGAATAATAGAAAATGTTTGCATATCCGGAAATAATTACTCCTTCACCGTCCTTCAAGCTTTCCCGAAGTTTATTTGTCCGCGTCATTTTCAAGCATCTCCAAAGCCTTTACATATCCGTCAAATCCCAGTCCCGAAATCATACCCTCGCATGCCGGCGCAGTAACCGATGTACGGCGGAACTGCTCTCGCTGCGAAATATCTGAAATATGCACCTCCACCGTTTTTGTGGATACAGCCTTTATGGCGTCATGAATAGCATAAGAATAATGCGCATACGCACCGGGATTAATTACAATACCGTCCATTTTTCCGTGAGTATTCTGAATAGCGGTAACAATTTCTCCTTCACAGTTGCTCTGAAAAAACTGTATGCATACCCCCATTTTATCCGCCGCTTGTTGAATGAGTGCGCACAAATCCTCATAGGTACGGCTTCCGTAAACCTCCGGCTCACGTATTCCCAGCATGTTCAGATTGGGTCCGTTTATTATTAAATATTTTCTCATTAGTTTTCACAGCCTTTCTATTTCTTCCATTAATGCGGATATTATTTCGTTTTCGGGTACCTTTCTTATAATTTCCCCTTTTTTGAAAATCAAGCCTTCGCCTTTGCCGCCGGCAACGCCTATATCCGCTTCGCGCGCCTCGCCGGGACCGTTTACGGCGCAGCCCATAACCGCAACCTTAATATTTTTATTTACAGCTTTAAGGCGTTTCTCCATTTCAAGGGCAATCGGTATCATGTCGATTCTTGTGCGTCCGCAGGTGGGACATGAAATCAGCTCGGCGCCCTGCTTTCTGAGTCCCAATATCTTTAAAATTTCCTTAGCGGCATAAACCTCCTCAACCGGGTCAGCGGTAAGGGATACACGTATTGTATTTCCAATTCCTTCCGACAACAGTGCCCCTATTCCCACTGCTGACTTAATCATGCCGTTTTGTGCTGTTCCCGCCTCAGTCACGCCGACATGCAGGGGAATATCGTTTAGTTTATCAAATTTACGATACGCCGCCAGCATAGTCGGAACATCGGAAACCTTTATCGAAACCGCCACATCGGTAAAATTCAGTTCGTCCAGAATCTCAACATGCCGAAGGGCGCTTTCCACCAATGCGTCTGCGGTAGGGCCGTTGTGTTTTTCAAGAATATCCTTCTCCAGTGAACCTCCGTTTACGCCTATTCTTATGGGTATGCCGCGCTCCCGACAGGCGTCCGCAACCTGCTTTATCCTATTCCGGTCGCCGATATTGCCGGGGTTAATTCTTACCTTGTCAACGCCGCCTTTAATACATTCCATCGCCAGCCTGTAGTCAAAGTGAATATCACTCACAAGCGGCAGACTTATTTGCTTTTTTATCTCCGCCACGGCACGCGCCGCTTCCATATCGGGAACCGCTACACGTACTATTTCGCATCCGGCTGTGGCAAGCCGATTAATCTGCGCCACAGTTGACTTTATATCCCTTGTGTCGGTATTAGTCATGGACTGAATGGAAACAGGGTTATTTCCGCCTATTTTCACTCCGCCAACATTTATTACTCTTTTCATATTTAACATGCACATTCCTTTCACAGCCCTGAAAAGATTTTTCCTCCGTATACCGCTACGGAATAAGCTTCAAAATATCATTAAAGCATATCACTGCCGCAAGTATCAAAAGCAGCACCAGCCCGATAGCATGCACCAATCCTTCTTTTTCCGGAGGAACAGGCTTCCCGCGGATAAGCTCCACCAGCATAAAGAACAAGCGTCCGCCGTCCAGAGCCGGAAGGGGCAGAAGATTAAAAATCCCCAGATTAATCGTCAGCATAGCCACCAAAAACAGGACATTTATGCCGCTCTCCTTACCGGAATGCACCGCCTGATTTACGGCGCCGGCAACTCCGACAGGTCCCGAAACATTTTCAAAGCCCGATTGCCTTGAAATCATATCCCACAACGCACGATAGATGCTTTTTGCAACATATTCCGTATAATGCCACGCCTGAGGAACAATATTTGCCGCCGTAACCTCGCAAATCAGCGGCTCAAATCCGATAATATATCGGGAAGTTGAATAGGTTTTCCCCACATATTCCTCCGGGATTTCATCGGCTTCATACGTGATGGTGCGGGTTTCATTTACTCCGTTAATGGTATCGGAATATTCCGCCGAGGTTTCTCCGTAGGTGACGGTGGTTTCGTCCATCGACGGCATGACGGAAAAGCTGATTTTTTCCCCGTTCCTTTTTACCACCAGCTCAATCTCTTCTCCCTGCTTTAATTCATTGCTATACAGCGAAATATCATTATATGAGCTGACCCTGTGCCCGTTTATTCTTACAATTTTATCCCCGGCAATCACTCCGCTTTGGGCAAGATACGCTCTTTCATCAACCTTGCCGATAGTATTGGATTTAAACGGTCCCATCATACCTACAAGGACTATAAACAGGACAAATCCCAGTAAAAGGTTTAATATTGCACCCGCCGACACTACCAAAAATCGTTTCCACAGCTTTTGGTTGCAGAAGGCTGACGGATTGTCACTGCCGCCGTCCTCACCGTCCAGCCGACAGTAACCTCCTATAGGCAATGCGCGCAGAGAATACAGGGTATCCTTTCCCTTTCTCTTAAAAACAGCCGGGCCCATACCCACAGAAAACTCCAGCACATTGACGCCCAGCGTTTTCGCCATTATAAAATGTCCGAATTCGTGCAGCGTTATCATCACCATGAAAATGACAATAGTTACAATTACCGTAACCAAAAAATCAACTCCCATAAACTATTTTTCTGGCATATTTATCAGCCTCAAATATATCGTCCAGACTCGGATTTTCAATATTCTTCACATTATCCATCGCCATGCGAATTTTTTCCGAAATATCAAGATACCCGATTTTTCCCTTCAGAAAAAGGTCGACAGCCGCCTCATCACTGCTGTTGAACACCGTAGGCAAAATACCTCCCTCACGTCCTGCCTTTTTTGCAAGCTCCAGCGCAAAAAAAGTGTCAGTATCGGGCTTTGCAAAGGTAAGGTCGGGATATTTTTCAAAATCCAGCTCATTTCCGCTCATAGAAAGACGGTCCGGGTATGTCAGAGCATATTGAATAGGCAGCTTCATATCCGGAACACCCAATTGGGCAATGACCGCATTATCCTCATACATCACCGCAGAATGAACCACACTCTGCCGGTGAACAAGCACCTCAATCCTGTCAATACTGACATCAAACAGCCATTTTGCCTCGATGATTTCCAATCCCTTGTTTACCAATGTGGAAGAATCAATCGTCACCTTTGCGCCCATATTCCAGTTTGGGTGCTTGAGTGCGTCGGCAGGCGTTACGTCGCGAAGCTCTTCCTTGGTTTTTCCGAAAAACGGTCCGCCGGAGGCTGTCAGCAAAATTTTTTTAATCTTTTTCGGATTTCCCTGCAGCGATTGAAATATCGCCGAATGTTCGCTGTCAACCGGCAAAAGCTTGACGCCGTATTCCTTGGCAAGCCGCGTGACAATATGTCCGCCTGTAACAAGCGTTTCCTTATTGGCAAGAGCGATATTTTTTCCGGCTTTAATTGCCTCAATCGTCGGCACAAGCCCCGCAATTCCTACGACGGCAGTAACAACCGTATTGCTCTTCGGATAAACTGCGGCCTCCGAAAGTCCCTCTTCTCCCGATACTACCTTTACATCAAGATCAGCAACACGGATTTTAAACTCCGCAGCCTTGTTACTGTCCGCCACACACACCAGCTCCGGCTTGAATTCGCGAGTCTGTTTTTCGAGCAAGTCAATATTTGAATGCGCCGCAAGGGCATGCACCTTGATGCCTTTATAATTTCTCGCAACCTCCAGCGTCTGTGTACCGATTGAGCCGGTTGACCCCAATATAGATATATTATGTTTAAATTCCTGCATTATAACCATTTCCTTTCAAACAAACGGTCTGAAAAAGCCGGTCTGCACCTGTCGCAAGGCAGAGCCGGTTCTTAAAATACAATGTACATCATGGCATAGTATATGAAGGGAGCGGCAAAAAGCACGCTGTCAAATCTGTCTAACAAGCCGCCGTGTCCCGGAAGCAGAGATCCGTAATCCTTCTTATTGCAGTCGCGCTTAATACACGACGCCGCAAGGTCGCCCAACTGTGACAGCACCGAACCGGCAAGTCCGATAAATGCAAATTTAAGTATCACCGACATTTTCGGCATACCGCCCGCAAACAGTCCAACCATAATACAAATATACGCAACACAGCCGATACACGACAGTACAAGTCCGCCTATTGAGCCTTCGACCGT
>JAQXUJ010000149.1 GCA_029219925.1 Clostridiales bacterium
CAATCCGGTATATCCGTCAACGGCGGCATCCCTGCCGTCCAGCTCCGGCGACAGATGTACTCCGATTATCGCCGGTATATTCATGGACCGGGCAAGTATTGCCGTGTGTGACGCAGGACTGCCTTTTTCGGTAACAAAAGCAGTAATTTTTTCCTTATCCATTTGCAGTGTTTCACTGGGTGCCAAATCGTCGGCAAAAATAATGCTGCATTCCTGTTCACTTTTCGGTTTATCCTCTTTTTTTCCGCTTAAGATGTTGATAACCCTATCAGAAATATCCTTCACATCTCCTGCCCGTGCCTGCATGTACGCGTCTTCCATCTCGGCAAACATTTTTGAAAAGCTGTCCGCAGTAAGAAGCACCGCTGTTTCCGCATTTACCTTTTGTTTTTTTATAATATTTTCCACCGATTCATTGTAGTCAATATCCTCAAGCATCATTCGGTGAATGGAAAAAATCTGTGCTTCCGCTTCTCCTATCTCCTTGTTCGCTTTGTAAAAAAGCAGTTCCAGCTCATGAGCGGCATCATCTCTTGCCTTTATATATCTCTCGGTTTCAGCATCAACATCTTCAATGTGCCGTCTTTTCACCTTCTGCGTATTACGCTGATATACAAACGCCTTGCCGAATGCAATTCCACCGCATACCGACTTTCCTGTAATTGTTTCCATTAAAAACTCTCCTATAAGTTATTTCTGAAAAAACTCTCCAACGCAGAAAGCGCCTCATCCTCATCTTTTCCTTCCACGGTAATGCGGACGGTATCTCCTTTTTTTACCGAAAGTCCCATTACCGCAAAAATCCTCTTTAAATCCGCCTTCTTATCGTCCTTATACATTGTAATTTCCGATGAAAATTCACTTGCCTTTTTTACCGCCAGTCCTGCCGGGCGTGCATGTATTCCCAAATCGTCACATATCTTATAGGTAAATTCTTTCATAATATTAATTATTTTCTCCCTTCGCGGTTTTGTTTCTTAATATATTATGATTAAATTATAAATTCTTATGCAAAGAGCCGCGTTTTAAATTGACAAATCTTCAAAAAAATATTATAATAAAAGCATATTATTTAAGAAAGGGTTTTCTGAATGTATCAAATCGTAAAAAAAATATCACTTAATCCAACAGTAACAAAAATGGATATTTATGCTCCTTATATTGCGAAAAAGGCTGAGCCCGGACAGTTTATAATACTGAGGGTGACAGAGGACGGAGAGAGAATACCTCTTACCGTTGCCGATTATGACCGCAATGCAGGAACCGTTTCCATAATTTTCCAGATTGTGGGCGCTACTACAGAGGAGCTTAACCATAAAAAAGAAGGCGAATATATTTCCGATTTCGTAGGGCCGTTAGGCAAGCCGACCGAGTGTAAAAACCTGAAAAAGGTTGCGGTTGTGGGCGGCGGCGTAGGCTGCGCCATTGCTTTTCCGGTTGCGAAAAAGCTGCACGAGCTGGGCTGTGAGGTTCACTCGGTGATTGGCTTCAGAAACCGTGACCTGATAATCCTTGAAAGGGAATTTAATGAGGCTTCGGACAAGCTTGTCATTATGACGGATGATGGCTCATACGGTGAAAAAGGGCTTGTTACCGACGCTCTTAAATCTCTTATTGAAAGCGGAAATAATTATGATGAGGTTATCGTTATAGGTCCTCTTGTCATGATGAAATTCGTATGCCGTCTTACAAAGGAATACGGCATTAAAACTGTTGTCAGCATGAACCCCATCATGATTGACGGAACGGGCATGTGCGGCGGCTGCCGTCTTACCGTGGGCGGAAAGGTTAAATTTGCCTGCGTTGACGGGCCCGATTTTGACGGTCATGAGGTCGATTTTGATGAGGCAATCCGCCGTTCTTCAATGTACAAGCCCTTTGAAGAACACTCCCGTGAGGAAACCTGTAATCTGTTTAAGGAGGTAGATAAAAATGCCTAATATGTCACCTAATAAGAATCCAATGCCCTCCCAAAAACCGGAGATAAGAAATAAAAATTTTGATGAGGTTGCTCTCGGATATTCTGCGGAAACAGCAATTGACGAGGCAAAAAGATGTCTAAACTGTAAAAATATGCCCTGTGTTGCCGGCTGCCCGGTCAAAATTCATATTCCGGCGTTTATTAGGGAGGTTGCCGAGGGAAATTTTGAAAAAGCCTATCAGATAATTTCCGAATCAAGCTCACTTCCCGCCGTTTGCGGCAGAGTATGTCCTCAGGAAAACCAGTGCGAAGGAAAATGTGTAAGAGGAATTAAGGGTGAGAGCGTCGGAATTGGGCGTCTTGAACGGTTTGTAGCCGATTGGCACAATGAAAATTCCGCGGAAAAGCCTAAAAAGGCGGAACCTAACGGTCATAAGGTTGCGGTTATCGGTTCCGGACCTTCAGGGCTTACGTGTGCGGGAGATTTGGCTAAAAAGGGATACAGCGTAACGGTTTTTGAGGCTCTGCATCTTGCCGGCGGCGTTCTTATTTACGGCATTCCCGAATTTCGTCTGCCGAAGGACATTGTGCAGAAGGAGGTAGAAACTCTGTGCGAGCTGGGAGTCGAAATAAAAACAAATATGGTTATAGGCAAGGTTCTGTCCATTGATGATTTACTGGACGACGGCTATGAAGCCGTGTTTATCGGTTCCGGAGCAGGACTTCCGAAATTTATGGGAATACCGGGTGAAAATCTGAACGGCGTTTACTCCGCAAACGAATTTTTAACCCGTGTAAATTTGATGAAGGCTTATAAGGATAATTCAAAAACACCTATTAAACATAGCAAAAAAGTAGCTGTTGTAGGCGGCGGAAACGTTGCTATGGATGCGGCGCGCTGTGCAAAGCGTCTTGGTGCTGAGGAGGTATATATTGTATACCGCCGCGGCGAAGAGGAGCTTCCGGCACGACGTGAGGAGGTGGAGCATGCAAAAGAAGAGGGGATCATCTTTAAACTGCTTACCAATCCTGTTGAAATTCTTCCCGACGACAATAATTTTGTAGGCGGAATTAAATGTGTGGAAATGGAACTGGGAGAGCCGGACGAATCGGGAAGGCGTCGTCCTCAGCCTAAGGAAGGCAGTGAATTTGTCCTTGATGTTGACTGCGTAATTATGTCCATCGGCACTAGTCCCAATCCTCTTATAAAATCTACAACCGAAGGTCTTGACACTCAAAAATGGGGAGGAATTATCGCCGACAGCGAAACCGGACTCACCTCCCGAAAGTATGTCTATGCCGGCGGTGACGCGGTTACCGGCGCCGCTACGGTAATTCTTGCTATGGGAGCAGGGAAAACCGCTGCGGAGGCGATTGACAAAGCAATAATGAATAAGGAGTAAAATTTTATGCTTGCGGTTGAGAGAAGAAATCAAATTGAAGATATTATTCAAAAAAATAAGAGCGTAATGGTGCTGGAGCTGGCAAAAAAATTTGACGTCACCACCGAAACCATACGCGGCGATTTGGAAAAACTCGAAAAGCAGGGAGTATTGGTGCGCACCTACGGCGGCGCAACTCTGGTGGAGGGTTCTCTTTCCGATATTCCACTGTCCGACCGTGAGGTTATTAACTTTGAGGGAAAACAGCGTATCGGCAAGCGTGCATCAAAGCTGATTAAGGACGGTGAAACGGTGTTTCTTGACGCCTCCACCTCCAGTCTGCATATCGCCCGCAACATTAAGGATAAAAAAAGCCTTACCGTTATCACCAATTCGGAACGGATTGTAAACGAACTGGCGGTCTGCGAAAATATCCGCGTTATTTCCACCGGCGGTCTGCTTACTGTGAAAAATATGTCATATATAGGAAGGATTGTGGAAAAAACACTTCGAGAAAATTATTTTGCTAATAAAGTATTTTTCTCCTGCCGCGGAGTTACCGTTGCGAGAGGACTTACAGAGTCAAATGAAGCGGAGGCGGAAATCAAAAAGGCGATGATTGAATGCTCCGAATCAGCCGTTTTTCTTTGTGACCATACCAAAATAGGTAAAATAGGCGTTCCGGTGATAAGTTACTTCGACCGTATCGACACGGTCATCACCGATGAAAAAATGACCGATGAATGGCGGAATTGTCTTGCTGAAAATGATGTAAACTTAATTGAGGAATTATAAAAATCGCGCCCGTTGATATGTTTTTTAAAAGCCTTGCAGCTTTAATTCATCATATCCTTGGGTGCGTTTTTTTTCATATAGAATTATTTGTAATCTCCCAAATAATCCTTGTTTATTTCAAGCAGTTCGTCACACAAATTTTTTACCAAAAAAATGAAATTATTTGCAGCATTTTACCGAGATGATGAGTATTATTAATGAATACTCTAAGAAGGGAAGAAAATATTATGAAAAAATTTTTTAGTATTATTTTATGTTTAGCAATGCTTTCAGCATTACCGGTTTCTGCGGCAGAAGACCCGATGGAAGCTGCTTTGGGTTCCGTAAAGGAACGTATTGAAATCCCCGCAGAGCTTACCGAGTTTGAAAGCAGAACCTTAAAGGACGATAACAACAATATAACCTACGACTTTAACTGGTCGGACAAAGAAGGAAAAATGCTTGAAATACAATGCGATAAATACGGCAGAATTTCAAGCTATTGGTCATGGGACAACAGCGAGCATGACGGAGAAACTCATCTTTCGCCGTATACTAAGGCAGACGCTCTTTCCTTCGCAGAAAGCTTTTTAAAACAGGTTATGCCTGATGTATTCAGCGATATTTCCTGTCTGGAATTGGATAATGACGGTGGAATCGGTTCAATGGACAGCTACGGAACAAGCTATACCTTTAATTTTATCCGTAAGTATGAGGGGGTTGAGGTTTTATCCAACAATACATCTGTAACCGTTATTGCGTCTGAGAACGGTCTGACTGTACGCCGTATGTTCTCCGAATATGATTATGACACCGAATTTATTATTCCGGAAAATGAATTGGATAATCCCGAACAGGCATATCGGACAGCTTTCCCAATAAAACTGCACTATGAAAAGGATTACGAAAAATCAGAAGATACAGACATTGATATTACCAAGCTTGTTTATTCGGTTGAGGAAAGCGGAACAGGCTTTATTTCAGCCGAAAACGGTGAAATTAAAAAGGAGAAGCTTCATGCCGAACCTTATCCTGTGAACGAATCGGCAATGGATGCCGCAGCCGGGGACAGTTCTTTCTCAAGAAAAGAGTCCTTTACAGAAGCGGAACTTGCTGAGCTTAATAATGTTGCGGGACTAAAAACCGAACAGGAAATTGAAAAAATATTCCGTAATATTTCAGATTTACAAATGACTTCCGAAATGAAGCTGAAAAATTCTCAGATTTATAAATATGATGACAATTACATAATGAATTTATATTTTTCAGATGATAAGAACCGTTCATTATACGTATCTGCTGACGCAAAAACAGGAGAAATAAAATCCATAAATAATTACAATAACAATAATTACGACAAAGATTACGAAATATCAGAAACTCAAAAAGCAGAAACCGAAAAGAAAGCGGAAAACTTTTTAAAACTCGCAGCGCCGGATATTGCTGCAGAATATGAGCTTGATACTCTTAACAGCAGCTCGTCAACCGCAAGTCTTTATTATGTAAGAATGGTAAACGGCGTTGACTATTCGGTTAACTTCGCAAATATCTCATATAATGTTAAAACCGGAATGCTGACAAATTATTATATAAATTACAGTGACGCAGCGTTTGATAATCCCGAAAATGCAGTTGATGGTGACACAGCATATGATAATCTTCTTTCAAAATATCCTCTTAAAAAGATTTATGTATTAACAGACAGCGATATGTTTGAGCTATGCTACACGCCGTCTAAGGGATATTTGAATATTGACGCAATTTCCGGCGAAGTAATAGAAACGTCGGAACAGCAAGGAGAATTTTCCGACATTAAAGGACATTGGTGTGAAAATGCTGTTACACGCCTTGCTGAAGTAGGAATACGCCTTAGCGGCAGCGAATTTAAACCTGACGAAGAAATAACCAAGAGCGACCTATTAAAGCTTTTTGGCGCGGGATTGGAAGGAACAGGGTATCTTTATTATAAGAACAGCGATATTGCCTCATCTATGCTTCGAATGAAGGTAATAAAAAAGGACGAACCTGTTGATGAATCTCCTGTCACCAGGGAAGATGCATGTGTTTATATGGTTCGTCTGGCAGGGTTTGAACGTGTTGCCAAGCTTACCGATATATTTAAGGTGAGCTTTTCAGACAGCGCCGATATTTCTCCCGAAAAAATCGGTTATGCCGCTATTTTGTCCGGTATGGGTATTGTAGCCGGTGATAATGGAGAACTTCTGCCTAAACAAAATATTACCCGTGCTGAAGCTGCTCAAATGCTTTATGTTTATTTATTATCAGATTAATTATTTTAATAAAATTACTTAATAATTACAGTTTAATGCAAATCCCGTCAAAGTCATATAAAATCTTGACTTTGACGGGATTTTTTACATCATCGAATTTTTTATCAGGTATCCGTCGCGTACTCCGCATTTCTTCACGAAAATTTCTTTTTTTCCATAACATTCAGCTATAGTTTGCATTATAATTATTCCAACAACGATATTATCATATCGGTTTTTTATTACATTCCTTATTTTTTCTTCGGGATTTTCCTCAATATACTGAATAAGCCTGTCCAACATTTCAACATTTAATATATCGGTATTCTCACGGCTGTTTAAATAGCTGTAGAATTTGGCGGCAGTTTTTGCTGTTCCTCCCATCATATAGATTTTTCCTTCCTGTCTGCACCCGTTAAGCATTTCATGTATGCATAATTTTATTTTTTTCTTTTCCTCACAGGTAGGGAATTTTCCGCTGACAAATTTATTTTTCATATTCCGGCATCCGATAGGATAAGATTTTGAAAAGGTCAAATCACCTTCCTTAAAAATCATTATCTGACCGCTTCCTCCTCCTAAATCTACACCTATTCCGCTTTCTTTTCTTCCAATTGTGGATTTAAGTCCCAAAAAATCGTATTCCGCCTCTTCATCACCACTCAGAATATCAATACTTATTCCCGTTTGTAAATACACCCTATTCTTAACCTCTTCACGGTTTTCGAGAACACGGACAGCATATGTGGCAAATGCCATAACAGGTATTTCTCCCGCTTTTTCCTTTAAATAAATAAGAGCATTACAAAGCTTTTCTATTCCTTCATCAGAAAGCCTGTTATTTTCGGTGTCCCCTATTATTTCTGAATTTAAAGCAATATTTGATACACTTTTCCCCATATAAAATGTAACCAATCTGATGGTATTTGAACCAATATCTATAATCCCTGTCATATGCATATCCTCCTTTTTTTACAAAAAAAGAGTATTCATAAGAATACCCTTAATGTCCGTGATGGTGTCCGCAATCACAGTCATCTCCATGATGATCGTGACAGCAGCAGTCCTCATCTTCTTCATAATAACCCAAGAAGTCAGCAACGGTCGTTTCAGTTATTTCATCCTTTAAAAAGTCCTTAATAAGAAGTTTTCCGTCGGCATACACCCTTATTATACACGACAATCCCTTATCGACAGTATATTTTTCCGCATCTTCAATATTCCCGTCTTCATTATAATACTCAATAATACAGCCGTTCACACGAAGATTATATGCCACATCATATGCAAGTCCTTCTGCATTTTTTTCCGCAAAAACCAGACTTCCTTCCGCCTCCCGGCCCTTTATATCGGCACCCGCTTTTTCCAATGCCTTTAAAAATGACGGTATTAATATAGTACAGCTGCTTTCCTTTTCTGTAAAAACTCCCCTTGCAAAAATTTCATTATTAGCCGATACTGTAAATTTTGTTTCATTTTCACCGTTCATTCTGACCATTTTTTCAAATCCAAACAGAACCAAAAGGTCATATAAAGCAGCGTCACATACCGAAATCTCAAAATTTTCAAGACCGTTCGCCATAGCAGCCTCAGCGCATAATGCCGCCATTTCCGCTCTTTGCTTTGCCGTTGCGCTGCCACTCATTACAACAGCCTCATCACCGTTTAAATAAAATAATTTTTTATTGTGTAAATCAATCAATTTTACTTCTTCTGTTTCCGAAAAACCAAAAGAAGTAAAAACTGTCCACAAAATGTCCTGAACCTCTTTCTTTTTTCCGCACAAATTAATCATTTTTTTCTCCTTTCAAGAATTATTCTCCCTTTGTAAGCCTTGCCTTTCTAATATCCTCTGCTTCAAATCTCAGAATAATAAAGCTTTCAAACAATCTTGACTCAATTCGTTCGGTATAAAGCCTTATAAGCCCCTGAACGGTCATATTTGTACTTATTATCATCTTTTTTTTCAGTCCTATTCTCTTATCAACCATATCGAACAAAAACTGCTTTGACAGAGGAGTCGGCACCTCAACACCCATATCGTCTATTATAAGAAGGTCCGCCTGTTCCATCATATCAAGAGTTTTCTCAAAATCATTATCCTTTCTCCTTCCGAATTTATAATCCTCATATTCGGAAAAAAGATTTACAGCAGTTACATATACGACCGTTTTCCCCATATCCATCATTCTTTTTGCTATGCAAGAGGATAAAAACGTTTTTCCTACGCCGCAGCCGCCGTAGAAAAGAAGATTTTTAAAGTCGTCCTTTTCACAGAATTTTATTGCTGTATCATAAATACTCTTCATATTTTCCTTTTCTGTCATATTAAGAGAGGGAATTTTTCTATCACTGTAATAATCAAAGGAAAATTCCGAAAAATCATGCAGCATATTTTCCATATTAGACATTTTATGGTGCATTTTAATAATTTTATTTACAAAGCACGGGCATTTTTTTCTGTCGATATACCCCGTATCAAGACACTTTTCGCATTTATATTTTACCTCGTCATAATCGAGAGGAATATTATTTTCAAGGAGAAGTCTTTTTCTTTTTTCCTTCAAGTCAGCAAGTTTTTTTTCAAATTCCCTGTTAAATTCCGCACTTTTCTCCGGATTTTTCAGAATTCTTCCCATATTTTCAAGACCCGCCGCGGAAATATCCTTTTCAATCTTCAGAATCTCCGGAAATTTCTCATGCACATCCTTAACTCTCTTTTCCCGGTCAAGCCGTGCGACGGTTCGGTCATAATCGTATTCATTCATTATTTTTGTTATTGCTTCATCGGAATAACTCATACTTCTTCTCCTTTCCCCGATTTCCTGTAAAATTCGGCTATTTCTTCCTTTTTTTCAAGGATTTCATCAAATCTTCTTATATATTCATACGGTTCCTTAAAATTAACGACTCTTTCTATCCGGTCACCCATTACAACCTTTGACGCTCCGCCGCCTCCTAAGGCTATTATTGTCTGAATTTCCTCCATGATATTAATGTTGTATGAAGACATATGACTTTTATCGGCATATCCTACATTTTCAAGATTTCCGGAAATATTTTTCTGACGGTACATATAATATGGTTCTTTACCCGCTTCCATCATCTTTTTTTGAGCATATCCGAGCATTTTATTCATTTCTTCATAACCGGTAAGTCCGTATTCTGATAATTTAAGAGCGGCAGCTCTTTTTACGCACATTGAATGAACTGTTACCTCCTCCGGATTAAGCTTCAGAATTTCATCAATGCTTTTTTTAAACATATTAAAATTCTCATCCGGAAGTCCGGCAATCAAATCGGTATTTATATTTTCAAATCCCAGCTTTCTTGCGGCGGCAAAAGCCTTTAAAAATTCTTCGACCGTATGCTTTCTGCCTATTTTGACAAGGGTTTCATCATTCATTGTCTGAGGATTTATACTTATTCTGTTAACTCCTCCGTATTTTGCAGTCATCAGTTTTTCTTCCGTTATGGTATCCGGTCTTCCCGCCTCAAGGGTAAATTCGTCAAGACGAGATAAATCGATATTTTTATTTATGCTTTCAAATATTCTACCCAAATTTTCCTCAGACAAGGTTGTGGGAGTGCCGCCTCCTATATAGATGTTCTGCACCGAAAATCCAAGCTCCTTTAAGATTTCTCCTGTTTTTTCAATTTCTCGGCACAAAAGACGGCAAAATTCGTCCATATAAATTCCGCTGTGCTTTATATCGGTGGATACAAATGAACAGTAAAGGCAGCGTGAGGGACAAAAAGGAATCCCTATATAGATGCTCACAGAATTTTCAAATGCTCTTTTTAATATTTCCTCTTCATTTTTTGCAACATTAACCGCAAGCTCGCATTTTTCTTCCGAAACACCGTATATATCACGGATTATCTTCTTTACTTCCTCATAATCGTATCCTTCATCATGAAGCTGACGGACATTTTTTGCCGGACGAATTCCGCTCATTACTCCCCATGGAAGAGGTATGTTTCTTATTTTTTTCGCGGCATTACAAAAACTTTTCATACAGCAACAGCCATATATTTTCTTTTTCTTTTTTTCATCCGATTCGGAATTTTTAAAATTAAAGCTATAATTTCCTTCAAATTTTTTATTTTCAAAAATAATCTCTGTATGAACCCTTACAACATCGTTCTCATGTATAAAATCGGTTATAACCGTCCCTTTTTCGTCTTTACCGAAAAAGATATTCAGAAAAACATTCATTTCATAGGCGCAGCTGTAGCCTCTTTGTATTAATTCCATTTTATCGCCTTTCATAAAGCATCTTTCCGACATAGATCGATAATTAAATCATCTATTAATTTATTCTAAAATATCCGTTTTTCTTTTCCTCGCCTATTGTGGTAGAGGGTCCATGTCCCGGATAAACCTTGGTTATATCCGGAAGTGCATATAACTTTTCAACAGAATTTTTCAATTTCTCATAATTTCCCGTAGGTAAATCCCACCGTCCTACACTTCCGGCAAATAGCGTGTCTCCGGAAAAAAGGCTGTTTCCGGCTAAATAGCAGGCACTCCCATCGGTATGTCCCGGTGTGTAGATACATTTTACCCGTATACCATCTAAATTCTTTTCCTCTCCGTCCGAAAATATTCTATCTCCTGAGGAACGAGGAAGTATCTCCTTTTCGCAAAGACTAATTTCAGGATTAATCATATTAACACCACAAAGTTTGGATGTCAGCACCTTTTTTCCCCGTCTAATCTCATTCAACGACCATAAATGGTCATAGTGACAGTGGGTTAAAAGTATATAATTTATTTGTATATTTTCCGTTTCTCTTAAAATTTTAAAGGTATCAATACCGGGGTCAATCAAGATTCCTCTTTCTCCTTCTTTCAGGAGATAACAATTCTGCCCCATCTGTTCTGAAATAATAGTTTTAACTTCCATAATTAATTATAAAGACGAACAGGAAGTATCATGAACACATAGCTGTCGTCATTTGAATTAGAGCGGATAAAGCAGGAGCTTCTCGGATTTGAAAATTCCATTTTCACTTCCTCTTCTTCACAGGCTCTTAATGCCTCAAGAAGATATTTGTGGTTAAATCCTATTTCAATGTCGTCACCGCTTACCGAAACATCCACAACGTCATGAACCTTGCCTTTGCCGGTCATACATGTAATTTCTATTTTATCCATTACAATATTAAGGCGCACAGGCACCTTTTCCGCCTTTGCGGAAATATCATCATTAATAAGAAGAGAGGCTCTTTCAAGACTTTCGGAAAGCTCCGCGGTATTTGCTACCACAACAATACTGTTTGGGGTAGTCAAAACCGGCTTATAATTAATGTATTCACCCTCAAGAAGCCGGGTAATCACTCTATATCTGTCAAATTCAAACATGGCATGCCTATCCGAAACAATAACGGAAACAGTCTTTTCCTCGTCGTCCTCCAAAACCTTAAATATTTCACGAAGGGTAAGTCCGGGCAAAACGAACTTTTTACTTTCAAGAGAGGAATCAACAATTTCTTTGCACATTGCAAGGCGGTAACCGTCGGTTGAAACAATCGAAAGAACGCCGGTTTCAATTTCAAAAAGAGAGCCGGTTAAAATAGGCTTTCTTGCCTCGTTCTGAGAAACGGCAAAAATCGTTTTTCTTATCATTTTTTTAAGGACCGTCTGTTTTATTGTAAAACGGTAGGTCTCGGTAATATCGGGAACAGCTGGATATTCATAGCTGGAAAGTCCCTGTATATTAAATTCGGATTTTCCGCATTTAATAGTCATAACATTATTTTCTTCATTAACGGTTATAAGAATATCACTGTCGGGAAGACGCCTTACAATTTCTCCGAAAATCTTTGATGAAATTGCGATACTTCCACCTTCCTGCACATTGCATTCATCAATGTATTCAATGCAAAGGTCAAGATTATTCCCGGTAACAGCAAGAGTCCCGTTTGCTTCTGCGTCAATTTTTATGCATTCCAAAATAGGCATTATAGTTTTTGATGAAACAGCCTTCTGAACTGTATTAATAATTTTTAAAAGCTGCTGTTTGCTTATGGTTAGTTTCATTATTATCTCTCCTTTGTGCGGATAACTGAATCTTTTGTTTTTTTCATAGGTAGGTACGTATATATAATATATTTTTAGTAGTATATAGTAGTAACTGTGAGGATTTGATGGAAATCTCTTTTTTACCCCGTAATAACGGGAAAATTCCATTCAAAAGCATATGTTAACAAAGTGTGGAATTATGAAAGTTTTCAACTGGTAAAAACCGGAAAAAAATTATTAACCGGTATTCCACATTTAAAAGTGAATAAAATCAAAGGGAATTAATATCCTTGATAATGGCGTCAATATCGGCTTTTAAGCCGCTGTCAGACTTAATTGATTCCATAATTTTATCCACACCGTACATAACCGTTGTTCTGTCACGGTTTCCAAGAGCCTTTGCTATCATAACAAAATTCATATCGGTAAGAGTTTTGCAAAGATACATGGCAACCTGACGGGGAAAGGCAATATTTTTCTGTTTTGATTTTCCCAAAAGCTCGTCCTCCGAAATATTATAGAAGGAGGAAACGCTTTCAATAATCTTCTGGGGAGTTATCTTAATAATACCGTCGTCAGGTATTATTGATTTTATGGCTGCTTCGGCAATTTCCATATTAACGCTGGTATGTTTTATACCGGCGTAGGAAATAATTTTTAAAAGAGCGCCTTCAAGCTCACGTACATTTGAATCAATTCTTTCGGCTATATAGGAAAGAACCTCTTCACTTATATATGTGTTTTGACTTTCTGCCTTTTTTTTCAGAATTGCCACGCGTGTTTCGTAATCGGGGCTGATAATATCTATATTAAGACCCCATTCAAAACGGGTTTTAAGACGTTCTTCAATTGTAACCAGATCCTTTGGCATACGGTCGCTTGTTAGAACAATTTGTTTATTGTTAAGGTACAGGTCGTTGAAGGTATGGAAAAATTCCTCCTGAATACCCTGTTTGTTTTCGATAAACTGAATATCGTCTATTAACAGAACATCGACGTTTCTGTACAGCTGACGGAAGGAACCCATATCTTTTACATGCAGAGATTCAATCATTTCATTGGTAAATCTCTCGCTTGTTACGTATACCACCTTCATGTCAGGCGAATTTTTTAAAATTTCATTGCCGATTGCCTGCATAAGATGAGTTTTTCCCAAACCGGAATTTCCATAAAGAAACAATGGATTGTTTTTTTCCTGTCCGGGATATTTTGCGGTGCTCATGGCAATTGCAGTTGCATATTCGTTAGATGAGCCTACAACGAAGTTATCAAAAGTGTATCTCGGATTAAGATGACTTTTCACTGCCGGCGTTACGGCTTGTCTGACCGGTGCCGCCGGGCTTTCCGGAGTGTATTCATCCTTAAGGACAATTGTCAGTTTAACCGGCGCCGCCGTTATTTTTGAAATTGATTTTTCTATTATGGAGGTGTATCGGAGTTCAATCATTGTTTTACAGAGCTGTGAAGAAACACCCGCCACAAAGCTGTTGTTTTCAAAGGAAATGGGAACAATGTCCTTAATATATGTATTGTATCCCACAACCGAATTGATGTCCTGCTTTATATATGAAAGGGAAGCAGTCCATATTTGTTTTATATCCATTTTTATCCCCCTACCGGAATTTATACATATCAAAAAGAGTCCTACTCTAATAATATCAGAAAATAAAAGAATTTACAAGAAAAAAAGAATTATTTTTTAAGGAAAATAAAAAAATTGTATATATTTAACCATAATTAAGACAAAATAATAAAAAGAAGAGGAGATAAAATATTATTACGGTTATATTTTTATCTTCCAACATTAAGGAATATTAGTATTTTAATGTTAGAGGAAAGTCGAGGGAAAATTCATGAAAAGGTATATTGAAATTGTCGATGTTTACGCGAGAGAGGTTTTGGATTCACGCTCAAATCCGACGGTTGAGGTAGAGGTCTACACCTCGGAGGAGATTATGGGAAGGGCAATTGTTCCGTCGGGAGCGTCTACGGGAATATTTGAGGCGGTGGAGCTGAGGGACGGCGACAAGGAAAGATATTACGGAAACGGCGTATTAAAAGCGGTGGAAAATGTCAACACAAAAATTGCAGACTGTCTTGTGGGAATGAACGTTTTAAATCAACGGGCTGTTGATTTGGAGCTTTTAAAGCTGGACGGTACGGAAAATAAGGGAAATCTTGGTGCAAACGCAATACTTGGCGCATCCCTTGCATGTGCCGACGCTGCGGCAAAATCCCTTGGAATCAGTCTTTATGAGTATATTGGAGGAGTAAACGCCCACAAGCTGCCCAGACCGATGATGAATATTTTAAACGGCGGCGCCCATGCCGACAATAATGTAGATATACAGGAATTTATGATTATTCCCACTTCGGCAAAAGCTTTTAAAATAGGATTGAGGCAGTGCAGCGAGGTTTATCACAGCTTAAAAAAGGTTATTAAGGAACAGGGCGGGTCAACCGGAGTTGGTGACGAAGGAGGATTTGCGCCCAATCTGGAAAATGACGAAAAAGCTCTGGATTTGATAGTTGAGGCAATTGAAAGGGCGGGATATAAGCCGGGTGTTGATTTTAAAATTGCCATAGACGCTGCCAGCTCGGAGTGGGTAGATTCTAACGGTAAATATAAGATGCCCAAATCGGGAAAGGAAAGAGCCTCGGAGGAAATGGCAGAATATTGGGCAGAGCTTATTGAAAAATATCCTATTGCGTCCATTGAGGACGGCATGGGTGAGGAGGACTGGCAGGGATGGAAGCTTCTCACCGATAAAATAGGAGATAAAGTGCAGCTTGTGGGAGACGATTTGTTCGTGACAAACACAAAGCGACTGAAAAAGGGAATAGAAATGGGAGTTGCCAATTCAATTTTGGTTAAGGTAAATCAGATAGGAAGTCTGACCGAGGCGCTGGACGCAGTGGAAATGGCTCATAAGGCGGGATATACCGCTGTTATATCCCATAGGAGCGGAGAAACCGAGGATACTTTTATTGCCGATATTGCCGTGGCAACAAATGCCGGACAGATAAAAACCGGAGCGCCGGCAAGAAGTGAGAGAGTAGCAAAATATAACCGGCTTCTGCGCATAGAAGATGAGCTCAGTTTTGCCGCAGAATTTGATGAGCTGAAATAAATTTGACAATTTCCTTTTGATGTTGTATAATAATTATAATATCATGAGGGGGCATAGTCGATGAAATGTGAACATTGCCGGTATAATACGGAAATTGTGGACAGACTGAAAAATGAGGTCCCGTCCGAGGCGTTTTTAGGACAACTGACCGATGTTTTTAAGGTGTTCGGAGACACAACAAGAATAAAAATAATGTGGAATTTATTTGATAATGAAATCTGCGTTGCGGACATTGCGGAAAAAACCGGAATGAGTCAGTCCGCCATAAGTCATCAGCTTCGGCTTTTAAAACAGGCACGGCTTATTAAGGCGCGGCGCGACGGAAAAAACACATTTTACTCCCTTAATGACGAGCATGTGAAAAGAATTATCGAGCAGGTAATGATTCATATAAGTGAAAAATAATATATAGGCTGGACGATGAAATCGTTCAGCCTGTTTTAGTATTTTTTCTGTATTGTGACGGCGAAATTCCCGTTTCCTTACGGAATGTTAATGCAAAATAATTATAGTCTGAAAATCCCGATTTACCCGCAATGGAAGTGACCGAGAGATTGCTTGTTTTCAACAGCTCTTCTGCATATGAGATGCGCAAACCGCAGATATATCGGTGAACGCTCATTCCTTTGATTTTTTTAAAAAGATGACATAAGGAGGATACCGAACAGGAGCAGAAATCAGCAATATCATTATTGGATATTTTGTTGTAAAAATTTCTTTGAATAAATTTAATGGCACGGTTAACCAGCTCATTATCGGTTATTTCAGACCGGTCATCAGGACATATAAATATTAAATATTCAATCATTCTGCAAAGGGGTGTTATAACTGTACATAAATTTTCGAGTTTTTCTTCCGTGCTTATGCATAATGTTCCGCCGCACTCGAGGGGAAAGATTAACTCCTCAACTCCGGCATGACAAATTCTGCATGTAATTTTTTCTTCTTCCTTTTCGTGCTGCTTTATGCATTTGTCCCATTCTTCATTCTCGCTTTTTACAAGAAGACATTTTGGATTTTTATGAAGGTTGTATTTGAGCAGAGGCAGCATATATTCTGTAAAAGTCGTATGTATGGAAACATAAATTTTATTTTCTTCCAGGTATTCAATATAATGTTCAATATCGGATAAAAGCTTGTTAATCATAATAATCACCCTTTTTATAATATCATATTTTGCAAAAAAATCAATATTATTTGCAAAAATTTATATATATTCAGAATATTAAAACTGATAAAATCAAGAAAAAAGGAGAGGAAAGTCTATGGAAAAAAATATAATAAATACAGATGTTTTAGTTATTGGAAGCGGACCTGCGGGATTCAGCGCGGCATACACGGCAGCAAAAAACGGAGCGGATACAATTATTGTTGAGCAATGCGGAGATATCGGCGGGATATCTACTGCAGGGCTTATGAGCCATTGGACGGGAAGCTGCGGAAACGGGATATATCATGAAATATTAAAAAGAAGTGCCGAAAAAAATGAAGGAGAGCTGCATAATAAGGTAACAACTGTTATAGATAACGAAAAACTGAAAACTCTGTATCTTGAAATGCTGTCCGAAGCAGGTGTGAAAATAATGCTTTATACCTTTGCCTGCGACGCAATAATGGAAGGAAACGCAATAAAGGGAGTATCTGTTGTTAACAAATCCGGGTTTACGGATATTTATGCCGATGTTGTAATTGATGCTTCTGGTGACGGTGACATAGCATACAAAAGCGGTGCAGAATATATTAAAGGAAGAGAGAAAGACAATAAAATGCAGCCTGCAACAATTATGTTTAAGGTTGGAGGCGTGGATTTTGAAACAGCTGTTTTTCCGCCTTCGTTTGAAACCACCGTTGAAACGGAAAAGGGAGAACTTCAGCAGTTGGCAAAGCAGATATTGCCTCCGCCGGCAGGACATGTTTTATTATATAAAACAACTCTTCCGGGAGTTGTGACATGTAATATGACCAATTGTATTGATGTTGACGGAACGAAAGAGGAGGATTTAACAAAAGCTACAATAACTTGCAGAAATCAGATGGATGATATTGTCAAATTCCTTCGGGAGTATGTTCCGGGATATAAAAACTGCTTTATCATTAATTCCGCATCATTAGTCGGTATCAGGGAAACCCGTCATTTTAAAGGTGAATATACCCTTACTGAGAAGGATATTTTGGAAGCAAGGGATTTTGACGACTATGTAGTAAAGGACGCATATTTTAATTTTGACGTACATAATATACAAGGATCTGGACTTGATAAAACCGGTTCTCAAGAAAAATTTAATCAGAAAAGAGGATATACAATTCCGTATCGGTGCTTGATTCCGGAAAAAATAGAAAATTTACTGCTTAGCGGAAGAAATATTTCCGGAACCCATATGGCACATTCAAATTTCAGAGCAATGCCGATTTGCGCCGGTATAGGAGAGGCGGCAGGAGCGGCGGCAGCGGTTGCCGTGAAAAAGAATATTTCTGTTAGAAAAGTTAAGGCAGAGGAAATTAGAAAATTAATATTTTAAGAATAACATAAATTATCAAAAGAACAGTGAGGCAGGTAACATATTTTCATGAAAAAAATCGGAACAAGAGAAACTTGTTCCGATTGGAGCTGGTAATGGGACTCGAACCCGCGGCCTGCTCATTACGAATGAGCTGCTCTACCAACTGAGCTATACCAGCATATGACGGAGAACCAAAACGGTTCTCCGTTTTTATTATGATAATAAACTTTTCGCAATTTCGTTTATCATTCGACCGTCGGCGCGACCGACAGTTTTTGCCTTTACCGCTGACATGACCTTTCCCATATCCTTCATGGAAGAAGCGGCTGTTTCGGCAATTACGTCTTTGACGATTACCTCCAGCTCTTCGCGTGACAGCTGCTTGGGCAAATATTCCATCAAAACATCCATTTCCGCCTTTAATTCGGCGATTAAATCGTCTCGGCCGCTCTTTTCATAATCAGGGAGAGAATCTCTGCGCTGTTTCAGCTGCTTTGAAATTACCTCCAAAACGCCGTTATCGTCAAGAGCTACCTTATTGTCCTTTTCAAACTGCAGGACGCCTGCGCGTACCATCTGAACAGTATTTTTTCGGACAACATCTCTATTTTTCATTGCCGATTTTAAATCATCGGCGAGTCGTTCTTTAAGAGTCATCTTAAATCTACTTCCTATTTAAACTTTCTCTTACGAGCAGCCTCGGATTTCTTTTTGCGTTTAACGCTTGGCTTTTCGTAATGTTCACGCTTTCTGATTTCCGACATAACTCCCGATTTTGCGCACTGACGCTTAAATCTTCTGAGAGCGCTGTCAAGAGATTCATTTTCCTTAACACGAACTTCTGACATTTGTATTTCCCTCCCTCCGGCAAAACAATTTCCGGCTGTTTGATGGATAATATGGAAGAATATGATAACTTCACATTATACCACGATAATTATTATACCTCATTTTATATGTAAATGTCAAGGTTTTTAGAAATATTTTTGAAATTTGAGGAAAATATCAGCCGGCGGGCCATAAAAACTGTCTTCCGCCGGTTAAATGGAAGTGAAGATGGGGTACGGTTTGACAGCCATCTTTGCCGCAGTTGTTCACTACACGGTAACCGTTTTCGGCAAATCCCAGATTTTTTGCTATTTTGGGAATTACTTCAAATATATGAGCTACATATTTGGAGTTTTCCGGCGTTATATCGTTTGCCGATTCAATATGAACCTTAGGTATTATAATCACGTGATGAGGCGCCTGCGGATTAATGTCATTGAAGGCATATACCATTTCATCCTCATAAACCTTTGTTGACGGGACTTCGCCCCTTATGATTTTACAAAATAAGCAATTTTCCATTTTTATTTTCTCCTTTTTAATATTATTTATGTGAATATGTTCTGCATAAATGACGTATTTGACAAATTTCGCATTTAGGCGATCGGGCAGTACATACGAGTCTGCCGTGGTTGACAAATCTATGACACAAATTAAGCTGTTCATCGGGCGGAATAATTTTTTTAAGATCTGCTTCTATTTTTTCCGGAGCTTCTTCTTTTGTAAGACCTGTTTTCCGTGAAAGGCGTATGCAGTGGGTGTCCACTACCACCGCAGGTTTGCCGAAAATGTCGCCCAAAACAAGATTTGCGGTTTTTCTGCCGGTCCCCGGAAGAGTCAAAAGCTCCTCCATACTGTCGGGAATTTCAGAACAGTAATGTTCTGTAAGCCGTTGGCAGCATAAAATTATATTTTTTGCCTTGTTACGGTAAAATCCGGTGGAGCGTATATCGTTGCATAGCTCCTCATAATCGGCATTTGCAAAGGATTCGGCGTCCGGGTATTTTTTGAAAAGCGATTTTGTTACAATATTAACACGGGCGTCGGTGCACTGTGCCGACAGCTGTGTTGCAATCAACATTTGCAGTGGCGTTTCGTAATTTAACGTGCATTTCACGTCAGGATATTCCTTCTTTAGAATTTCTATTATTCCCTGTGCTCTTTCCTTTTTTGTCACTACATTCACCTCACTTCCATTATACCGCCTTTTTATATTTTTTTCAACAGAAAAATCAAGTAAAGTAAAAAAATTATTGATTTTCTATGTGCTTTATGCTATAATTAATGCATAGTATGTATTTTACGGGAGATGATATTTTGAACGACCAGCTTAGCATAACAGATATTATTGATATGCTCATAAAGAGATGGTGGATTTGGGTAATTACGGCGTTGCTGTTCAGCATTACGGCGTTTGTATATACGGAATTGTTTATCGACCCTCTGTACAAAACAGAAGGAACGCTTTACGTAAACGCTCTGCGTACACAGACCTCCGATGTTTCTTCGGCTAATTTGACGGCGTCTCAGGAGCTTGTCGAAACATATAAGGAAATTCTCAAAAGACGCACATTCCTGTCACAGATATCTGATGACCTCGACGGGAGATATTCGGTAAGTAATCTTGACAAAATGATTTCCATGTCTGCTGTTAACGAAACGGAGATACTGGAAATCAGTGTAACGGGAAAGGTTCCCGAAGACGTTTACGAAATATGCCACAGTATTCTGCTTCATGCGTCGGACGAGCTTGTCAGGGTAGTAAATGCAGGTTCGGTAAAAATACTGGATGACGGACAGGTTCCTAAAGCACCGATTTCACCCAACGTAAAGACAAATACCCTTATAGCTTTTCTGGCAGGTATGGTAATCGGAGGATTGATTATACTTGTTTTGGAGTTGTTTGATACCCGAATCAAGGGCAGGGAAGATATTATCAATAAATATGAAGAACCGCTTTTGGGTGAAATTCCGGAGGTTATAACGCCAAGGAGAGCAGGTGATGCCAAATGAATATCTTAAAAGCAATCGGAGATTTCAACGTCAATAAAGCCAATAACAGGCGTGAAGAAGCAACAGCAAGAAGAGTCAATACGCTTATTAATGAAAAAACCGACTTCGTAGTAAGAGAGGCATACAATGCCGCGAGAACGAACATTATTTACTCCCTGGGAGGAGAAAAGAACGGCGGCAAGAAAATTCTTATAACAAGCGCAAGTCCTAATGAGGGGAAAACCACTACCTGTATTAATCTTGCAATTACCTTTGCCCAGCTTGAAAAGAAGGTTGTAGTAATTGATGCGGATTTAAGAAAACCGCGTATTTACAGACATCTGTCCATTGACAGAGAAAATGGTTTGTCCGATCTTTTGTGCGGTTTGATTACTATTGATGAGGCTATTAAGCATTGCCCGGAGAAAAAAATTGACTGTATAACATCGGGGCAGATCCCTCCCAATCCGGCGGAACTGCTTGCATCAAAAGAAATGGAAAAGGTTCTTGACGATCTGGCAGAAAGATATGATTATATTTTTATTGATACCCCGCCCGTTACAGTCGTAACGGAGGCGGCAGCTATGGCTAAAAATGTCAGCGGTGTTATTTTGGTGGTAAGGCAGAATAATACAATACATGAATCTATTAAGCGTGCAAGGGACAACCTGAAAATGGCAAACGCTAAAATTTTGGGTTATATTTTAAATGATATTGACCCGAACACATACGGCTACGGTTCATATAGTAAGTATGGCGTATACCGTCGCAAGGCATACAGCTATGGTTATGGAAAGTACGGCTACGGCTACGGTTATGGCTATGGTTACGGAAAATCACGCTACGGCTACGGTTACGGTTATGGCTATAAAGAGCAGCAGCGGCAAGAACATGCTGACGATACAGAAAAAAATAAAAAGAAGGAAAAGAAAACTGGTTTTCTGAAGTCAAAGAAAAATACTTCAAAAAAGTAATAGAAATAGAACATTGTATGAGATATAAAAATCCCGGCAAATCATTAATATCATGATTTGCCGGGATTTTTAATGTTTATTAAGGATACCTATTCCTCAGGCATATCCCAGTTGTGGTAGACGTTCTGCACGTCGTCATCATCTTCAAGATTTTCCAGCAATTTAGTCATCATAAGGATTTGCTTTTCGTCGGTGAGCTGAGTCATTGTTTGCGGAAGCATTGATATTTCGGCGGAAGAGAAGGTATATTTGCTGTCCAATGCGTCGCGCACAGTATGAAAATCCTCCGGAGAGGTGGTGATTTCAATACATTCCTCATCAACCGATATGTCGTCCGCACCTGCTTCCAGTGCGTCCATGGTTATTTCGTCCTCATCAATACCGTCGTTTTCAATTACAAGAACGCCTTTTTTATCAAACATAAAGCTTACACAGCCGTTTGTGCCCAGATTTCCGCCGAATTTATCAAAATAATGACGTACATTTGCCGCGGTCCTGTTTCGGTTATCCGTGAGGGTATCGACAATAACGGCAACACCGCTGGGACCGTAGCCTTCATAGGTGACGGTTTCATAATTATCGCCGTCGGTTGAGCCGGCAGCTTTTTTTATGGTGCGCATAATATTTTCATTGGGCATGTTAGCGGCTCTTCCTTTGGAAATGGCGTCCTTCAAAGAGGAATTATTATCCGGGTCGGGACCGCCGGCCTTAACTGCTACACATATTTCACGGGAAATTTTTGTAAATATTTTAGCTCGCTGAGCGTCGTTTGCACCTTTTTTTCTTTTAATTGTACTCCATTTTGAATGTCCTGACATAAATTTTCTCCTTTCTTACGCAAAAATTGATGTCTTTTTCTCGACATCAATTTATGTGACGGAAATATCATTCTTCTGATTTTCCCGACAAGAATTCATCAAAATTTTCATATTTGTTATGGTTCTGCTGTCTGTATTCCGATGTCGATATCTTAGGTATATGACGTGTGTGAGATTGATAACGGGGCTCGGAATTCTGAGGAGCAATTACAACCTTTCTGTAGGGTTCTTCTCCGACAGAGAATGTTGTTACATTTTCGTTTGATTGAAGAGCTGAATGAATTATACGTCTTTCATAGGGATTCATAGGCTCAAGGGTATATTTTTTGCCTGTGCGTGTTACCTTGTCGGCAAGACGGGATGCAAGGGCCAAAAGAGCGTCCTGCCGCTTTGCACGGTAATTTTCCGTATCAAGTATTACCCGCACTCTTTCCTCCGATTCGCGGTTTACGACAAGGGACGTCAGATACTGCAGAGCATCCAGAGTATCTCCGCGCTTGCCGATAACAAGGCCCATATGTTCGCCGGACATATCAACGTTAAGAGATTCCTCGCCGGTTTTAGCAGCAATTTCAACCTCCAGATTCATAGCCTCAAACACTTCGGAAAGAAAATCTTTGGCTATAACAGCGTTTAAATCCTTTGCTTCCGCCATTACTGTTGCGCCCTTTGAACCGATGCCCAAAAAGCCTTTTGAACCCTCGTCAAGTACAGTAATAACAGCATCTTCTTCATTTATACCAAGCTCGCTTAAAGCTGCCTGCTTAGCTTCTTCTACGCTTTTGGCGGTTTTTTCTGTTTTTGTCAGGTACTTTAACAACAAAATCATCCTCTTTTCTATCAAAATATTTATTAAGCACATACTGCTGAACAATCTGCATAACGCTGGATATAATCCAGTAAATACCCATTCCGGAAGGCAGCGTAAAGGTGAAAAATCCGGTCATAATAGGCATCATTAGATTCATTGATTTACTCATTGACTGTGCCGGGTCGGCATCCTGCGTTTTGACGTTGGGATTCTGCGTCATGCTCTGGGATTGCTTCATCGAGAACCAAGTGGTAAGCATAGCAAGAATAGGGATAAGTATAAGAAGAACCGTTCCTATTTCCGCGAAATTACCCGACATAATGGCAGATATGGACTTGCTGGGGATACCCGACAGATCAAGTCCCAAAAAATTAAAATTAATATCCCAGCCAAAATCATGCGCCAAACCAAGCTTATCCGCCCAGGTAGACAGGTGAATCTGATATATCTTATTTGCCTGGTCAATAGTGATGTCGGCAAGATTTCCGATGTCTGAGGGAAATTTTTCCTTCATCATGGAAAGAACTGTCTTAACATTGGCAATAACGGTGTCCGACGCAAAATCAATGCCCTTAATATATGTAAGGGGACGCTGAATTACACGGTAAAGAGCAAACAGAACAGGCATCTGTATAAGAAGGGGCAGACAGCCTCCCGACATGCTGACGCCGTTTTCCTTGTAGACCTTCATCATTTCGGCGGACAGCTTTTGCTGATCGTTTGCGTACTTTTTCTGCAGCTCTGCAATAATCGGCTGAATCTTCTGCTGTTTTTTCATTGCCTTCTGGGAATGAATCTGCAACGGCAGCAGAATAAGCTTTATAATAATTGTAAATAAAATAATTGAAAGACCGTAGTTCTGAACCAGATCGTAAATTATACGAATCAGAAAACCAAGCGGTCTTGTAATGCAAAGTTCAAACAAACTAAGTTTCATTGATGTACCTCTCTTAAATAGCTACGGAAGGGGATCATAGCCACCCTTATGAAAGGGATGGCATTTTAAAAGTCGGCGAAGAGCAAGATAACTTCCCTTTAGAGCTCCGTATTTTTCCAGCGCCTCCAGCGCATACTGCGAACATGTAGGAATAAACCTGCAGGACGGCGCCGACTTCAGTCCGGACAGATTTTTCTGATAAAATCTAATTAAAAAGATAAGCAGCTTTTTCATAGTATCATGTCCAATTTAGAAAATGCGTATCGCGCGTCCTTTAAAACGGTGTCGCATTTTTTTCCGATAATGCCGGTGCGTGCAATTATAACAACGTCATAGCCCTGCTTCAGACTTGGCGAAAGCAGACGATAGCTCTCACGCATAAGACGTTTTGCCCGATTGCGCTTTACCCCTTTTCCCACGGTTTTGCCGCAGGTCAAGCCCAGCCGGCTGCGCCCGAGACGGTTTTTCTGAATATAAATTACTACCGTACGGGTAACGACGCATTTGCCTCGGTAATAAAGGCGCTTAAAATCCTTATTCAGCTTTAATGTATTTTCACTGTTCATAAAATCATATTCCCTCTGCGCATAAAAGCGCAGAAATTTCAGAATAAAGGCTTAGCCGGCGCTTTAAAAAGCATAACATTATCAAAAAAGGCAAAAAGCATAAGGTAAATAGCCTCTTTACTTCTCGCCTCAATTTTATGCTGACAATTTCTTTCTGCCCTTTAGTCTTCTCTTAGATAAAATCTTTCTGCCGGAAGCAGTAGCCATTCTCTTTCTAAAACCGTGTTCCTTAGCTCTCTGACGCTTTTTAGGCTGATAAGTTCTCTTCATATTCTGAACACCTCCCGATATTTTGAAATATAAGCTCTAACAATACCTTGCGGTAAAAAATTAGACATCGCATCTATTATATTAGTTTTTTTCGTGTTTGTCAAGGGGTTTTTCAAAAAAAATGCTGTATACCCTTTATTTTTTGAACGAAAAAGGCGTATTACACGTCCGAAAACATATAATACGCCCTTCTCCATCTTGGTCTTCCTAAGAATTTGGTTCCACAAAAATCCCCGTCATACACAAGACTATTAACCGCACTTTAATTATATGATATAGATATTTAATTTTCAATAGCTTTGGAAGTAATTGTACACGCGGCAGTTTCTATACAATTATGGGGGACTTTTTGTTGCAGAAAAACGGCTTAATCAAGCCAAAGTTAATTTTAATGTCACGTAAAATAACAGTTTAGTCGGCAATTGTCGATTTTGTTTAATCTTGCGGAGTTAAAAAAGATACGATGCGTCGCATACAGCAGATTTTAAAACGCCGTTTTCAATTTCAATCACGCCGTAGGTACCGCCGTAATTAATGCTGCCGGGGTTTAAAAGAACAACGCCGCGGGTGCAGTCGTTATATCCGGCATGAGTATGCCCGAACACCGCACAGTCGCAGCCGGAATCACGTGCTCTGTTTAATAATGTACGGTAGTCATATTCGAGCTTTACCCCGTAGTCGTGCCCGTGGGTCAGAAATATTTTTTTACCTTCGGCTTCAACAATCAGTTCCCGTGGCGCTGATGAAAAATCACAGTTCCCCTGCACATATTTTATCGGAATTTCGGGGAACATGCGTTCAAGCTCCATGGCGTCGCTTGAGTGATCGCCGGCATGAAGAATCATATCGACTCCAACAATGTTTCTGATTACGGCGGCGCATCGGGTGATATTTTTATGTGAATCGGAAAAAACAAGTATTCTCAAAACGGAAGACCTCCTTTTAATCAGTATAGCATTATTATTGTAGTTTTTCCATAGAAAATGTCAAATTGTAACGTAATTGTATTTTTTGTCGAAAGCTTATTATAATACGACACGGATTTTCGGCAAAATCCGAGCGGTGTAAATGGTATAATTGCTTTACTATATCGGAAAGGAAGCAGGCAAATGAATATTACTATACCTAAGATGAGGGAAAAAACCATTGTGCTGCCGGGCAGGGACGAGATTGCAAAAGGGCTTTTACTGATAGCCCTTGCCGGTGCTCAGATGCCGGGCATGAGACCGCTGGGGGTCGCTTTTGCGGCAACCTTCCCGGCAGAAAGCGCATATATAGCGCTTGTCGGACTATGTGCCGGCATGGCTGCGGCAAAAATTTCGGCATTAAAATATATACTGTCCTTTTTCATTTATTACATATTTATATATATGAAGAAAACCAAGGGCGGTTCAATTAAGGCTGTGGCGCTGGGGGTATCGATACTCCTTGCGGGAATGGTCAGCTTTCTGTGGACGGGATTTTCACAGACGGAGGCAATTCTGCTGGTACCCGAAGCGGTAATTGCCGCCGCCGCTTTTCGGCTTTTTGAACATCAGGGAGAACACAGTGCTACGGGAAATTTTGCCAATTTGGTCATTATCGGTGCCGCTTTAAACGGTCTGATACACGCCGTAGTTCCTTATATAAGCCTTAATGCGGCAGTTTTTGCGGCGTTCTTTCTGCTTATGTGTATAGGTTATGCCTGCGACACGCCTGCCGCGGCTCTGTCGGGTGCGGTTATGGGATTTATTATGTACATGAACGAGCCGGAATGCGTGAAAACGGCGGGAATGCTTGCGTTGGCGGCAATGGCAGCATCGGTCATGAAGGTAATGGGAAAAGGAGGCGTTGCGGCGGGATTTCTGTGCGGACTTACGGTGTGCGTGCTGTATAACGGAAGTCTGGGAGAATGGAAAATCATTGACATCTTCATGCCCACAGCGGTGTTCGTGTTGCTGCCGGAGGGTCTGCACTACCGTATAAGCACCGCTATTAACCGCCGGACCGAGCCGGAATTTGAAGACCCGGATTTGAGCATGCGGGTTGCGGCTCAGCTGCGTACGGTGGCAAAGGCGGTGAGTGATTTGGCGGACGGCGTTACGTTTTCGCCGGGCAGGGTAAACAACGAAGAACAAAAGGAAATGTTTGACACAGTAGCGTCACGGGTATGCCGAGGCTGCCAAATGGAAAGAAATTGCTGGAAAAAGGACAGCCGCAAAACCTATGAGAGTATGTATGAACTGTGGAGAACCATGGAGGAGGACGGCTATTGCGACTACACAAATATGCCCCATGCCTTCCGGCAGGTGTGCATGCGCTCCGAAAGCTTTTTGAGCGAGTTTAAACACGCTTACGAGCTTTATAAGCAAAATGCCCTATACCGCGGAGAGGCCCTGTCGGGAAGGGATATTGTGGCACGGCAGTACGGCGAAATTTCAAATGTAATAAACATGCTTTCGCATGAAGTGGAGGCGGGAGCGGAAACAAGAGAATACTCCCTTCGGTATCGCGTGAACGTATGCGCGGAGCAAGAACCGAAGCAGGGACAGGCTGTTTGCGGCGACACCCTTATTCATTTTTCCCGCGGTAACCGATATTATGTGATTTTGTGCGACGGTATGGGCTGCGGTGAGGCGGCGCTTGCGGAAAGTCGGCTTACCGCAAGGCTATTCACAGAATTTTTAAAAGCCGGGTTTGAAAAGGAGACGGCGGTGAACATGATAAATTCAGCCCTGGCATTAAAAGCGGACAAGGAAAGCTTTTCAACGGTGGATTTGCTTGAAATCAATATGGAAACGGGAGTGTGTCAGTTTTTGAAAATTGGCAGCGCACAGAGCTTTATAAAAACAAAAAGCAGTATCGAGGAGGTATCTTCAAAAGCGCTGCCAATAGGGATTATGGAGAGCATTGAGGTTACGGCTCAGGAGTTTCAGCTTAAGAATAACGACCTAATCCTGATGGTTTCGGACGGCGTCGGAGAGGCCGGTGATGGCGTTTTAAAAAACGACTGGATAAAAAAGATGATTATGCTGGAAAACCGGAACGACAGCGAGCTTGCCAAGCTTATTCTGGTGGGAGCCAAGGCGCGTATGCGATTCAGCGACGATATTACAAGCGTTGTTATCAGAATTATCAGAGAAAATAAATCCGAATAACGGAGGGGGAAGAAATATGAGCATACAAAATGAGCTTGCGGCAAAGGTGCTGGGAGATATTATCGCAAAGGGAATGAGTATGAGCGGAACCGATTTGACCGACCGGGTGCATACCGAGGCGATTTCGGCTCTGGACTCAATACGTCTTGTCATGTATAATTCATCCCTTGACGAGCATGGCAAGCTGACAGCTATACAGAAGGTAATGGAAAGGTATAATATTACAGAAGAATAGGTATTGAACTGCGCCCAAAAATGTGCTAAAATGAAGACACAACATCAAAAAGAGAGTGATAGCGTGAGCAATTCAATAAACAGGAGAGTTTTTCAATACGGGGCGGATATTCTGTCATCGGACGGTGTAAAGTCCCAGAAAAATTTCATACAGCACGGTGATACAAGCATATACGAACATTCGCTGAATGTGGCGATGCTGAGTCTTTTTATAGTAAGCCTTCTGAACATCAAAGTAAATGAGCGTGCCATTGTCCGCGGTGCATTGCTGCATGATTATTTTCTGTACGATTGGCACAAAAAATGTGATGAAAACAGGCGGCATGGAATTTATCATGCAGGACGCGCACTGAAAAATGCACGACGCGATTTCCGGCTCAGCCCTGTGGAGGAGGACATTATTAAAAAGCATATGTTTCCCCTTAACATTGCGCCGCCGAAATATCGTGAAAGTGTAATTGTGTGTATTGCCGACAAAATAGGTGCCGCAGCGGAAACCCTGTTTTTGAGCCGGCACATTTTCAGGAAGAAAAGATGAAAAATCCCCGGCGGACAATTAGGAAAAAGATTGACCGCAGAGGATTTTTTTTAATATAGAAACTTACACGGATTTATGATTTTTAGCAAATTTTGAAATACGGGACAGAGCTTCTTCGATGCTGTTGATGGAATATGCGTATGAACAGCGGATAAAGCCTTCGCCGCACGGTCCGAATGCCGTGCCGGGAACGACTGCCACCTTTTCCTCCTGTAAAAGCCGGTTCGCAAACTCCTCGCTTGTCATGCCCATGGACTTTATGCAGGGGAAAACATAGAAGGCGCCCAAAGGCTCAAAGCATGAAAGCCCCATTGAGCGGAATCCGTCTACAATATACCGGCGGCGGTAGTTGTATTCCTGACGCATTTTTTCCGTTTCCTTGTCACAGGAGCGCAGGGCCTCAATTGCCGCAAACTGACTTGTGGTCGGGCTGGACATAATTCCGTACTGGTGCAGCTTTAACATCTGCTTTATAACCGGCGCAGGTCCCATCGCATAGCCCAGGCGCCAGCCGGTCATGGCAAAAGCCTTTGAAAAGCCGTTTACAACCACGGTGCGCTCACGCATGCCGTCAATAGCGGAGAAGGGCGTGTGTCCTTCGTCGTCATAGCGCAGCTCTCCGTAAATTTCGTCCGACAAGACCATGATGTCCGTTCCGCGGAGAACCTCTGCGATTGCCTCAAGGTCTTTTTTGGACATAACAGCGCCGGTAGGATTATTGGGGAAGGGCAGAATTAATAATTTTGTTCTGTCGGTTATTTTTTCCCTGAGCTGCCGGGGAGTAAGACGGAAGTTGTCCTCCTCCTTTGTTTCGATTACTACGGGAACGCCCCCTGACATTTGTGTGCATGGCTTATAGCAGACAAAGCTTGGTTCGGGGATAATAACTTCATCGCCGGGCGTTACAACGCAGCGGATCATAAGGTCAATAGCCTCGCTGCCGCCCACGGTAACCAAAACCTCCGATTTTGCGTCATAGCTGATTCCGTATTTGCGGTTTGTATAATTGCAGATTTCCTGACGCAGCTCCATGAGTCCTGCATTCGCCGTGTAGTATGTGCGTCCCTTTTCGAGGGAGTATATGCCTGCCTCGCGGATGGGCCACGGCGTAACAAAGTCCGGTTCGCCCACGCCAAGTGAAATTGCGTCCTCCATGGTGGCAACCACATCAAAGAATTTGCGTATGCCGGAGGGCGCTATGCTCTGAATTGATTTCGTGAGTATTTTTTCGTAGTCCATCATAATGTTATCACCTGTCTTGAATCCTCTTCATCGTTATAGAATATCATGCCGTCGTCCTTGTACTTTTTCAGCACGAAGCTTGTAGCCGTGTTCAGTACATTGTCCATGGGCGCCAGCTTTGACGCAACAAAAAGCGCTACGTCCTTCATGGAGCGACCTTCAATAATAACACATAAATCATAGGAACCCGACATCAGATAAAGTGACTTAACCTGCGAATATTTATAAATTTTTTCCGCAACCTTATCAAAGCCCTCTCCGCGCTGCGGCGAAATTCGCAGCTCGATTATGGCGGTTACCAGCTCCTTGTCGGTTTTTTCCCAATTAATCATGGTTTTATAACCTACAATAATGTTTTCCTTTTCAAGTCCTTTTATTATTTTCGCTACCTCTTCCTCAGTGCTGCCTATCATTTGAGCAATCTGTTCGTTGGTAAGAGGTTTGTTGTTGTTTTCCAAAATATCAAGTATATCGTTTTCCATTATGATTCTCCTTTTTCACTTATTATACTAAAATTTCACTTATTTATAATATCGCCCGCAGGGGGCGCGGCAGAAGCTGCCGCCTGCTGGTTTGCAATAAAAACATCTGCCGCCTCAACGATTGAGATATATGCGGAGGGGTCGTTTTCGTGAACAATATCCTTCATTCTTCCAATTTGAAAACGGTTAACCACAATGTAAATGACCGTTTTCGGCATACCTGAATAATAGCCGGTAGCGTCCATCATTGTTATGCCGCATTCAAAGGCTTCGGAAAGGGCGGCGCATACTTCATGTGGTCGTTCCGTCACAATGGTCGCCGCCTTGGAGCGGTCAAAGCCTTCCACTAAAAAGTCAACGGTTTTAAGAGCGGCGCCGTAGGTCACTATTGAATAGAGGGGCAAAATCCAGCTGCCGATTATAAAGCCGCTGATTATATAAAGCGCCGTATTGTAAATCATAACAAATGTGCCTACGGTAAGGCCCAGCCGTTTCGCGAATATGACCGCCATGACTTCGATGCCGTCCATTGCTCCGCCGAATTTAATGGCAAGACCGCTGCCTATGCCGGAGATGACTCCACCGAACAGTGCGCAAAGCAGCAAATCCTCCCCTGCCAGCGGCGACGCAACACTTACGTCGATGGGCAGAACATAGGTTATCAGGTATGCCGTGATGGAATAAACGCAAACTGAGTATATGGCATAAACGGTGAAAACCGCGCCTTGTTTTTTCAGTCCGTATAAAAACAGCGGTATATTTAATATAAGAAGAAACAGCGACAGGGACATATATTCCGGCGTAATCTGCGAGAGCAGAATGGACGTACCGGAAATTCCGCTGTCATAAAGGTTCACAGGCGCAATAAAAACGGTTACTCCGAAAGCATTGATTATTCCCGCCAGGGTGAGAAAAAGAAAATTGGTAAATTTCATGCGTCCGCCGTCCTTTCATTTTTAGCATATCACCTATAAGTATATCATATGCGGCAGTCAAATGCAATATTTTTCACTTTTGTCTGTTAAATTTTTATGAAAAACGTATGAATTTATTGACAAATCGGAAAAAATAGATGATAATATAAGGTAAGAAGATGTCGAAAGGACTTGCGTATGGAAGCTACATCAAACGAAATAAAAAAGGAACGCGTTCTTCTGGCCGGGGTTCACACCGGCTGCCGCGACATACTTTCCGATACCACCGAGGAATCAATGGCGGAGCTTGCAGAGCTGGCAAAAACGGCGGGAGCGGAGGTTGTCACGTCGGTGGTGCAGAATAAAGCCGAGCTTGAATCAGCCACATATATGGGCGAAGGAAAGCTTGAGGAAATCAAAAATTTGCTGGACGAGCTTGAAATAGACACGGTTATCTTTGATGATGAGCTTTCGCCCGTTCAGCTTAGAAATCTTTCGGATATTTTCGGCATAAAGGTTATCGACAGAACAATTCTTATTCTTGATATATTTGCGATGCGTGCGAAAAGCGGCGAGGGCAAGCTCCAGGTTGAACTGGCGCAGCTTAAATATCGGCTGCCCAGACTTCGGGGGCTGGGTGTGCAGATGAGCCGTACCGGCGGAGGAATCGGCACAAGAGGTCCCGGAGAAACCAAGCTGGAGTCGGACAGGCGGCATATTAACCGTCGCATTTCGGCTCTGGAGGAGGAAATTAAAGAACTGCAAAAGCACAGGGAGCTGCTGCGCTCACGAAGGCGCAAGGACGGCGTTATTACCGCATGTCTGGTCGGTTATACAAATGCCGGCAAATCGTCACTTTTAAACCGCCTTACCGATGCAGAGGTTTTGGCGGAAAACAAGCTCTTTGCAACGCTTGATACTACATCCCGTGGGCTGGTTCTGGAGGACAACAGAAAAATTCTTCTTGTGGATACGGTTGGATTTATACGCAAGCTGCCGCATCATTTGGTGGAGGCGTTTAAATCAACCCTTGAGGAAACGGTGGTGGCGGACTTTTTGCTGCATGTGATAGATTCATCAAATCCGCAGTACGATAATCATATCCGGGTTGTAGACAAGGTTCTTGCGGACCTGGGCGCCGGAGACAAACCCATAATCGGCGTTTATAACAAAGCTGATTTATGCACTGAGGACGTTGTTTTTAATAACAGCTATGCCGCCGGTGTTTCGATTTCGGTGAAAACTGGTCAGGGGCTTGAGCGGCTCATGGAGCTTATTGGTGAAATTGCACCGGGAAAAAAACAGAAGGTTTCCGTTCTTGTTCCCTATTCTGAGGGCTCTTTGGTGAACGAGCTGCATGAAAATCAGAAAATTCTCTCGGAGGAGTATACAGAAGAAGGAACAAAAATAACACTGCTTGCAGACCGGCAGGCCTATGAAAAGCTGAAAAACTACATTATATAATGAAACGAGTTGATTTATATTTCAAAAAAAGAATGTTATAAAACGGTGGAAAAGGACGGCGAGTCGCTGTTCACAGACAGAAAATCAAAATTTATAGCCCATGTAAAGCCGGTGGACACCGAAGAGGCGGCACTTGCGTTTTTGCAGGAGATGCGTTCAAAATATAGTGACGCCCGGCATAATGTGTATGCGTATATTATTGATGAAAACAACATTTTCCGCTATTCTGACGACGGAGAGCCGGGCGGCACAGCGGGTATGCCGGTGCTTGATGTGATGCGAAAGGCAGGTCTTGTGGACGTAATCACGGTAGTGACACGGTATTTCGGCGGAACGCTGCTGGGAACGGGCGGACTTGTTCATGCATATGGCACCGCCGCACGGACGGCGCTGGAGGACGCCGGCATAATTACCAGGGCTTTGTGCGGCGTTTATTCGATAACGGCGGATTATCCCACCGCCGGCAAACTGCAATACCATACTGCGTCAAAGGGATACATACTTGAGAATACCATTTACGGAAAGGACGTTGAATTTACGGTGTGCCTAAGGCGCGGCGAGGTTCGTCGATTTACCGAAGAGGCAACGGAAATATCGGGCGGCAGAGCAATTATAAAATCTGTCGGAGAAAAATATATAAATCTTCAGGAGGAATAAAGTATGAAAAAAAATTGGGCAGCAGCAATTGCGGCGGTTCTTATCCTAACAGCAGGTTGTAAGCAAACGGCGGATTTGCTTGAAACTGATAAGGAAGTAGATGCGGAGGTGACGGTAAGATCTTCGCCGATACCAACTCCCAAGGTGGAGGAACCGAAAACTACCATTCCCTTGACGACTACGCTGAAAATGACCAACGACTGGACAATTATGGGCGATTTTAATATGGAGCTTACCCAGCGCGGGAAAAAGGACCGAATAGTTTTGGCTACTTCCGCAAAGGCTAAAAACGGCGAAATGCAGTGGGATGACAGCCAGTACTGGACTCTTGCGGTCATAGCGGAAGATGGCGCATATAATCTGTTTTCCCAGAGAATGCAGGGATATGTCTATATGGAAGCCAACGAAGGCTTTATCAGGGGCGTGTCCACAGAGGTAATAACCGCATACATCTTCAGTGGGGCGGACAGGGAAATAAGGAATTATATTTTTGACAGCGACGAAGGAGTCTTTGTTGAGGAACAGATGTTCTCGACCGCAGAATTTTCTACCGGCGGAATTAATAATCTGTACTCAACTATCCCCGAATATAAAGCAAAATAAGGAGGAATTTTTATGACGCAGGAACTTACGGGAAACAATTTCAATGAGATAATTAAATCTGACAAGCCGGTTATGGTTGATTTTTGGGCAAGCTGGTGCGGACCCTGCAGAATGCTTGCGCCGGTAATTGATGAGATTGCGGAGGAATATGCCGGCAGGATAACGGTGGGAAAGGTGAATGTGGACAGCGAGAGTGCGCTTGCGTCGCAGTACGCTATTGTTTCCATACCTACGGTTATTATCTTCAAAGACGGGAAAGCGGTTGAAAAGTTCGTAGGCGTGCACAGCGGAGATGATTATCGTGATGTGCTCGACGAGATTTTATGAAACAAAGGATAATTGACCTTGCCGGAAAACTGAAGATTTCCGATATAGGATTTTGCAGCACAGAGGAATATAACAGACAGTCGGGAGGCGGCGAAACCGCCTCCTTTGTTAAAGGAGGGCAATGCCGCACCCCGGAGCAAATTCTTCCCGGTGCAAAATCAATAATAGTCTGCGCGTTCGGTTACTATACCGGCGGTGAAAAGGGGAATATTTCAAGGTATGCCCGTGGTGCCGACTATCATATGGTGACGGCGGAAAAAATGAAGCATATCACCCGGCTGCTGGAGTCGGAAGGGTATAGTGCAGCGGCTTTTGCCGATACGGGCGAGCTGAATGAAAGACTGCTGGCAAGGCTTGCGGGAATTGCGTTTGTAGGGCGAAATCGTATGGCGATAAATCCAAGGCTGGGCAGCTATTTTTTTATAGGGTACATTCTCACCGATTGTCTGCTTGAGGCGGATTCGCCGTGCACGGATTCCTGTGCCGGATGTAACCGCTGCGTGGAGGCGTGTCCGCTGGGAGCGCTTTCTGACGGATTTGACGAGGAAAAATGTCTTTCCTATATAACGCAGAAAAAGGGCAGTCTCTCAGAAACGGAAGAAAGAGCAATAACCGAGGCGAACACAATATGGGGTTGCGATATATGTCAGGAGGTTTGTCCGCATAACGCTAATCCGGCTGTGACCGAAATCGAGGAATTTAAAAGGGATTTGATAATCAATCTTCATATTGATGAAACCCTATCAAATAAAGCGTTCATGCGGATTTACAGAGGCAGAGCTTTTGCGTGGAGAGGAAAGGGCGTACTTTTGCGAAATCAAAAAATTGTCGAAAAATTAAAAAAAAATAAAAAAAGGACTTGACAAAGGAAAACAAGGGTGATATAATGAGTAAGCTGTCTTTGAGAGAGGCGGGAGAAAGAAAATAAAAAAGTTTCAAAAAAGCCTTGACAAATGCTCAAAGATATGATAGAATAAATAAGCTGTCCTTGGACAGCGTTGAACATTGAAAAATAAACAGTGCAGAGTTCTTGTCAGTGAACAAAGGTTCACAAAAGAAAACCATGA